>DAOUJB010000089.1:0-4337 GCA_034423155.1 Anaerolineae bacterium
CTGCTGCCTTTGAGCGCGCTGTGGATGGGTTGCCTGCTGGCTTTTGCGGCGGGATTGCTGATTTATGCGCTGGGATATCTGGCGCGCAAGCCGCGGATCCGCGTGCTGGCGGATTAGCTTTTGCGCACCGGCAAGAACGCAGCTGACAAGACGCTGGCATAACAGAAGTAAGTCCAATAAAGTAATGCAACAACAGGAAGGAACGTCGTAGGGGCGACTCTTGAGTCGCCCAAATGGTCAATGGTGACATAGTGGGCGAGACAAGTCTCACCCCTACAGAATTCGAATCAGAATAGCATCACACTATTACGCATGACTTACCTGGTTTCACTGAGCAGCAGCCAGACGCCGAAACTCAGGCCCGCAAAATACCGCCGATTCACCTGCGCCACCGCCTAGCCCCCCATTCGCGCGCGCATCCAGTCGCTGCGTGGGTGTCCTTGCGCCGCCCAACTGCGCAGCGCCGCTTCCATATCGTAACTTGCCCGCCGCAATTCCACACGCAGTTCGCCACCTTGCCATTCCAGCAGCGCCCATTCCGCCGCGCCGGGATTGCTCGCCGACATGCCTACGCTGCCCGGATTGATCACGCGCCAGCCATCCAGCTCGCGGTCCATCGCCACATGCGTATGTCCGCAAATCGCCAGCCTGCCCGCGCGGTCGAGCAGGGCATCGGCAGCTTCTTCATCGGGGCTGTCGGGACGCAGCGCGGTCGATTCGTCATCGCCGGGGATGGCGTGAAAGCCAACTACTCGCCCATAGCCCGCCACATCGAGGCGCAGTTCTTTGCCGACGATGTCGCGTAGCAGCGCATATTCGTCCCAGCCCAGTTGCCGCATATTCCAGGCGTAGATCGCGCTCATCGACAAGATGGCATCGCGATGCGCGGGATAGTCGCTTGCTTCTTTGGGCGCAGGCAAGGCAATGCGCGCGCCGGTGACCAGGTAACGGTCGGTGTTGCCGCCGATGAGTTTGCAGCGGTCTTCGCCCCAGCCTTCACGCCGCTGCATGATCGTTCGCATGCACTCGGCAGGCTCGCCCCCCAGCGCCGCCAGATCGCCCAGGCACCAGATTTGGTCGAAGTCGCCACAGCGGTCAATGTCCGCCAGCGCCGCTTGCAGGGCGGGCAAGTTGCCGTGAATATCGCCGAATACGGCCAGTCGCATCATAGCCCCATCATTGTATAGTCTTGCTGGCAAGTGTAGCATGAATGTGGGCGATTGACCGATAGCGGGACAGCGCAGGATGATGAGCAAATGGAATTGGCTTTCTGCGCTGTTGTGCCTGGTCGCCTGCTATGCCATCGCCCCTGGCGCAGCGCTATCACAAGACGCAGGGCGCATTTCTTATAGCGCGGAGATGATCAGCGATCGGCTCAACCAACCGACGGGCTTCGCGCATGCCCAGGACGACTTGCTGTACATCATGGAACGCGGCGGGCAAATCCGCATCTTGCAGGATGGTGAAATCAGGCGCAGCCCCTTTATCGATTTGAGCGATCTGGTCAGCAGCGGTGCCAGCATCGAGCAAGGCTTGCTGGGCCTGGCCTTCGACCCGCAATACCCTGACAATGGCTACTTCTATGTAAGTTACTCCGATGCCGATTTTCAGGTGCGCCTGGAGCGGTATCAAGTTTCGCGTTATCGCTATGCAGCTTTGCCAGGTTCGCGGGAGACGCTGTTGACGATCCCGCAAGCCACTCCCTTGCACAAAGGCGGGCATCTGCGCTTTGGACCCGACGGCTATTTGTATATGTCGGTCGGCGATGGGGAACTGTCCGAACAGCCGTCTTCTAGCGGGCAAGATCTGCAAGACCTGCGCGGCAAGATCTTGCGCCTGGATATCGGCGGAGCCTTGCCCTATCAGATTCCGCCCAACAATCCTTTCGTCGCAGCGGCCCGCGTTCGCCCGGAGATCTGGCTGCTGGGTTTTCGCAATCCCTGGCACTTCAGCTTCGCGCCCGGTTCGCGAGCCATGTATATCACCGATGTCGGCTGGTCGAGCTGGGAAGAGATCAATTATCTGTCCGCGGATAGCAGCGGCGGCGAGAACTTCGGTTGGCGGATTTACGAAGGCGAGCAGCTTGTCGAGCCAGGTTCTGCGCAGCCAGCTGCTGGGGAACTTCAGTTTCCCGTCTTTGCCTATCCACATTTGAAGCCGCTCGGCTATGACGGCAGCATCCCGGTCGGCTGCGCGATCATAGGCGGGTTTGTATATCGCGGCGAGGCTTTGCCAGAGTTGCGTGGGCGCTACATTTTCAGCGACTTTTGCCACGGCGAATTGTGGTCGCTGCTGCGGCATGCAGAAGGCTGGGCGGTGGAAAAACTCTACGAGACAGGCTTGCAAATTACCGCGCTGGGAGAAGATGCCGCTGGCGATGTATATTTCGCCGATTTGGGCGGCCAGCTAGGCAAACTGATTCACGCGCCCAAAAGCGACGCGGATGACGATGGACTGCCCAACGAGCAGGACAACTGCCCCTCAGTCGCCAATCCAGACCAGGCCGATCACTGGGGCGCCATGGGCATTGGCGATGCTTGCGACCAAGCATTTTATTTTGCCAAGCGCGACCGCAGCGAAGTGAAGATGTTTCAGCAGCACTACGGCGCCTATCACTTTTATGCCTGCCGCGCCGGCAACTGCGGGCTGCTCGCGGTGGTCGATCCGGCGGCTCTGGGGGAAGACCCTGTCTTGCGCCTGGTCAACGAAGAGCTGGGCTGGAGCCTGGAAGCAGCCTTCGCCGCGGAATCCGCGGGGCGGAGAATCTACGCTGTGTCCATCTTTGCTGAAGATGGCGGCATCTTCGCGGATGATTTGCAACTGCTATTGGCGGGGGCCGATCTGTCTTGGCGCACAGCAAGTTGACACAACGCCCGTGCGCCACTATGATTTGGCAGTCGCTGTACGGCGCGGAGGCAAGCATGGCCACCTATAGTTGTTGTTGCTGTCCCTGGCACATGACCGGAACCTAGCCGCCTGCAGACCCAAGTCGACAGCATCCGAAACACAACCAGTCAACTGGCAGAGGCGCGCAAGGCAAGCCCGAACCGCGCGTTTGTGCCCGTTGACTTTTTTGTTGGCGCGCCACGAGGAAACAATGACCCTGATCGCACAAGACCAGTTGGACGACCCGCAGACCACCTCGCTGGCGCAGGATATCGAGCGTCAGGTGGGCAATACGGCGTTGCTGAGCTTTCGGCGCGTCACGCGACATTTGCCGAGCGAGGTGCGCGTCTTCGCCAAAGCCGAGTGGCAGAACCCGGGCGGCAGCGTCAAAGACCGCGCGGCTTTGAGCATCATCCAATCCGCCGAACGAGACGGGCAGCTTTTCCCCGGGCGCACCATCCTCGACAGCACCAGCGGCAACACCGGCATCGCCTATGCCATGATCGGCGCGGCGAAGGATTATCGCGTCAAGCTGTTCTTGCCCGAAAATGTCAGCCCAGAGCGCGTCTCCATCCTGCGCGCCTACGATGTACAGCTGCAATATACCGACCCGCTGGAAGGCTCGGACGGGGCGATACGGGCGGTGCGCGAACTGGCGTCGCGAGAATCGGCGGATTATTTTTATGCCGATCAATACAACAACCCCGCCAACTGGCAGGCGCATTATCACGGCACGGGCGCGGAGGTCTGGCGGCAGACGGGCGGGCAGGTCACCCATTTTGTGGCTGGCTTGGGCACCAGCGGCACGCTCGTGGGCGCGGGGCGGCGGCTCAAGGAATTGAATCCGGCCTTGCAAGTCGTCTCGGTCGAGCCCGATTCGCCTTTTCATGGGCTGGAAGGCTTGAAGCACATGGGCACGGCGCTGCAGCCGGGCATCTATGACCCGCGGCTGGCGGATGTACAGCTGGCGGTGCGGACGGAAGATGCGCACAGCATGGCGCTGCGCCTGGCGCGCGAAGAAGGCTATCTGGTGGGCATCAGCGCGGCGGCGGCGATGATCGGGGCGCTGCGGGTGGCGGAGGGACTGGCGGAGCTTGGCGAGTCGGGCACTGTCGTCACGCTCTTCCCCGATAACGCTTACAAATACCTGAGCGAGGCCTTCTGGAGAAACTAGACAAAACCGTCGTTCTCGCACGGGCAGCAATACGCCCACACAGACAAAATGTTTCGCCTTAACTGCGAATCACTCACCTAATGGCCAACTGTAGGGGCGATACTTGTATCGCCCATTTGATGGAACATCCGATTTCTAATGGACGAGGCAAGCCTCGCCCCTACAAGGCTTGTCCGCTACTAACAGATGAGAGTTGCCATCGCTCCATCTGCGCGTCCACACTGCCGGTTGAATAGGATGGCGATGTTGTAGGCGGCTGTTTTCGCGGCTATTCGCG
>DAOUJB010000090.1:0-2622 GCA_034423155.1 Anaerolineae bacterium
CCAACTCACATTAACATCTTGCCGAGATTTCGCAGGCGCACAAAGAAATTCGGGCGCAAGTATCCATCAATCACGAATGATGTGCGCCAACTTATCGCGATCTTAGCAAACGATGAGCGCCCCGGCCAGCGCATCCCCCGCGTCGGCTACACCGTCTACAAAGTACGCCTGCCCAACCGCGCAGCCCAGCGCGGCAAGAGCGGCGGCTTCCGCGTCATCTATTATGTCCAATTCAGCGACCGCGTCACCCTGCTCACGATCTACTCCAAAACGGATGAAACCGATATCAGCCTGCGGGAGATCCAGGAACTGGCGCAAGAAGCCGACCAAGACTAGCGCTAGAATCCATTCAAATACAGAAAGGACAGGGCATGAGCGCGGATAGCCTGCAAATAGGTCTCATCGGGACGGGCGCGATCGGCAGCCTGCACGCGCATAACCTGGCGCTGCGAACAAATGGCGCGCGCCTGTCCGCCGTCATGGATATCGACCGCGAACGGGCAGATGGGGTCGCATTGGCCTGCGGCGCACGCGTTATTGCCGATGCCCAAGACCTCATCGCCGACCCCGAGATCGACGCCATATTGATCGCCTCGCCCGATGCCAGCCACGCCGAGCTGAGCCTGGCTGCCATAGCCGCTGGAAAACCTGTGCTCTGCGAAAAACCGCTGGCCACCAGCTTGCAAGACGCCGAGCGCATCGTGAAGGCCGAGCTGGCTGCTGGAGAACGGCTCGTGCAAGTCGGCTTCATGCGCCAGGTCGACCCCGCCCATTGCGATCTGCAGGCGCTGTTGACGAGCGGGCAACTGGGCGCGCCGCTGCGTTTCCGTGGCACGCATTTCAATCCACGCCGCGGCGACACGATCATCAGCATCAAGGACGCGATCGTCAATTCGCTCATCCATGACATGCACTCGCTGCGCTGGTTGATGCGCGCCGAGGTGCAGAGCGCCTTTGTGCAATGGCTGCCCGACCGCGCCGATATGCCCCGCAGCGCCCGCTTTGCCTTGGCCCATTTGACGCTGGACAATGGCGGCTTGGCCACGTTGGAATGGAGCGGCGACAGCGGCTATGGCTACGAAGTTGGCGTGGAGATTGTTGGCGAGCGGGGCACCGCGCAGACGCACAGCCACAGCAGCCCGACCATTCGCCGCGCCGGGGAGCTGTCGCAAGCCGTAACGCCCGATTGGCAAGATCGCTTCGCCGAAGCCTACCAAATCGAAGTTCAAGACTGGGTCGATTCGATACGCCAGGCCGCGCCGACCGGTCCCTCAGCCTGGGATGGCTATATGTCGCTGGTGATCGCCGATGCCTGCCTGCGCAGCGTCGACAGCGGTTTGCCCGAAGCGACTCGCGCCATAGACCGTCCCGCCTTCTATGCCTGATGCGCATATTGCCCGACCGCCACGCCAAATTGCAGGCTGCCATGCGCGCAGCTGGGGTGGAGATCGCCGCTCTAACGCCCGGACCAACCCTGCGCTACCTCAGCGAGCGGGGCTGGCCGACTGGCGACCGACCGCTGCTGACGCTCTTCCCGCTGGCTGGCGAACCCGCTCTCGTCTGTCCGGCGCTTATGGGGGAGTCGTCCTTTTTCGCCTACAGCGATGCCGAGTCGCCGGGCTATGCGCTGCGGCAGGCGCTGGAAGCACTGGCTGCTCGCGGCAAGGTCATCGGCGTGGAGGCGAACCGCCTGCGCTATGTTGAAGCGCGTATGCTCCGTCAGTGCGCCCCCGATTCGCCTCTGCTCGATTTCAGCGCGGAGCTGGCGGAGCTGCGCATGAGCAAAGACGCTGCAGAAATCGCCGCCATCCGTCGCGCCATCGCTCTGTCCGAAGCGGCTTTGCAAGACACCTTGGCGATCGCGCGCATTGGCATCAGCGAACGCGAGCTGGCGGCTCGACTGGACGCACGCATGATCGAGCTGGGCGCGGATGGGCTGGCCTTCGAGACGCTGCTGCATGCCGGCACCAACACCGCCCTGCCGCACACGGCTCCGCTCGACTATCGCATCCAGCCAGGCGATCCCTTGCTCATTGATTTTGGCGCGCGCGTGGCTGGTTATTGCGCCGATATCACGCGGACAGTCTTTGTAGGCGCGGTTTCAGCGGCGCAGCGCGATTTCTATGCCGTGGTCGAAGCGGCGAATGCGGCAGCGCGGGCAACTGCAGGACCTGGCGTCACGGCAGAAGCGGTCGATGTGGCGGCGCGGCGAGTCATCATCGCGGCCGGTTATGGCGATTTGATCCGGCATCGCACCGGGCACGGCATCGGCTTGCTTGCGCATGAAGCGCCCTACATCGTGCGTGGCAACCAGCAGAAACTGCAACCGGGCATGGTCTTCACGATCGAACCAGGCATCTATCGCATGGGCGAGATCGGCGTGCGCATCGAAGACGACATCCTCATCACCGAGGCAGCCGCGGAGTCGCTGACGACCTTCCCGCGCGGCGTAGTGGTGGTGTGAGCCGAGGGGGGTCAATTTTTTTGGGCGTTACAGCCCGCGATACCCGCAATACCATTCCCAGGTGCGGCGCAGCCCCTCGCGCGTGTCGACTGTCGGCGCAAAGCCCAGCAGACGCCGCGCCTTGCTGTTGTCGCAAAAGGTGATCGGCGGGTCGCTGG
>DAOUJB010000091.1:0-2060 GCA_034423155.1 Anaerolineae bacterium
CTGTCATCGCGCCATGGCTGAACATCTGGATGCCTGCGCCGGTCATCCCGGTCAGGTTCATCGTCGCCCAGCCCATGCTCACCAAGCCCATGTGACTCACAGACGAAAAACCGATGACATATTTGAAGTCTCGCTGGCGGAAGGCGATCAGCGCGCCATAGACGACATTGATAAGCGTGAGGAAAACCATCCAGGGCAGATGCGCGTCTGCGCCTTCTGGCAGCAGCTGCACGCCCGCGCGCAAAGCAGCGAACGCGCCGACTTTCATCAGCACGCCCGCATGAATCATGGATACGGCAGTGGGCGCGGCCACATGACCATCGGGCGACCAGTTGTGAAATGGAAACACGCCCGCCAGCACACCAAAGCCCATGAACATGAAGGGGAACCAGAACTTGGCGAAGCTGAGCCCTTCGATGCCCAGAATGTCTATGGCGTATGCGCCGTTTTCCGCAGCCAGAGTCAGCTGCACGATGCTCCAGCTATAGGCGCCGCTATCGGCTGGCAAGATGCCGCTCGCGATCGCAGCCTGCAACACCTCTGCGCCGGGTCCGCTGAAATAGCTGCCAGCCACGAAGTACATCGCCACCGCGCCGACCAGGGCAAAGACCGAGCCGACCAGAATGTAAAGCGTGAGCTTCATCGCGGCGTATTCGCGCAGCTTGACCCATCCCCAGCCCGCGATCAACAAGTACATGGGGAAGATAGCCAGTTCGTAAAAGAAGAAGAGCATGAACAAATCGACGGCGATGAAAACGCCGAAGACGCCCGCCACCAGGAACATGAAGAAAGCCATGAACTCGCGCAGGCGGTCGGTGATATTCCAAGAAATCAGCACGCCAGCCACCGCGACCATGCCGGTCAGCAGCACCATGGGCGCGCTCACACCATCCACGCCGACATGATAGGCGATGCCCAGCGACTCGACCCAGACGACGCGCTGCTCAAAAGCCAGTGCGTCCGCAAACATCTGCGTGCCGCTCAGCTGCCCGCCAGCCGCCAGCATGGACATCTGCTGCTCGACCAAACCGCCAGACGCCTTGACAAAATTGTCATAGCCGAAGAAAACCGCCAGCGACAAAGCCAGCACCGCAGAAGCCGCCGTAATCCCCACGCCGCGCACCAGATCGCGATTCTTGCCATCCAAAAACAGGATGACCACGCCCGCGATGATCGGGATGAAGATGATGGCAGTCAGGATGGAGAAGCCAGTCGCTTCCATAATGGCAATCCTAGCTCGCCAAGCCGGCGAAAATGGTCGAGACTGTGGTGTTGATCATGGGCAGAATCCAATTGGGATACACGCCGGTAAGCAGCATCAGCGCAATCAGCGGCGCCATGGCGAGCAGCTCGGCCCGCGTCAATTCCAGGCTGGTATCGCGCCAGCGCAGGTTGAATGGACCGTGCAGCACAGCGCGGAGGCCTTTCAAAATGTAGCCGCCCGTGAATAGCAAGCCCAGCATGGCGATCGCCGTCAGCGCGGTGTAGGTCGTCCAACTGCCGCGCACGATCAAGAATTCGCTGACAAAGCCGTTCAAACCCGGCAAGCCCAAACTGGCGAAGCTGGTGAAAAGCAGGATCGCGCCCATCACCGGCGCTTTGACCCACAGCCCGCCGTAGTCCGCTAGCTCGCGCGTGTGCGTTTTGTGATAGAGCGCGCCCGCCAACAAAAACATGCCAGCCGAGCTAAGCCCATGATTGAACATCTGCAAGACGGTGCCGTTGGCGGCGATGATTGCCGACTGCACATCGGCGGCGGGATTCGCCCCAGTCCACAGCTGAGCATAGGTCTGCGCCAGCACGGCAATGCCAATGCCCACGAAACCCATGTGATTGACCGAGCTATACGCGACCAGGCGTTTGATATCCGTCTGTCCAAAGGCGGCGAATGCGCCCAGCACGATGCCCGCGACCGACAGAATCGCGAAGAGCGTGGCGACATTGACGCCGATGAGAATGACTTCGGTCAGCCAGACATCGGGGAAGAGCGGGATGACCAGGCGGATGAAGCCATACGCGCCCAGCTTTAGCATGATGCCAGCCAGCAGCATGGAGCCAGC
>DAOUJB010000092.1:0-4446 GCA_034423155.1 Anaerolineae bacterium
GCCATTGGGCACCAGCACGACATTGATCGCTTCTTGCGGCAAGCCCAGCAGTTTGGCGATCTGCACGCGGTCTTCAAATACGCCTTGCCCCTGCGAGAGGACTTCCAGACCACCCCTAAAACCCCCCTCGGTCCCCCCGTCGAGTCGGGGGGAGGAAGGATAGGCGATGCAGGCTTCTGGCTCCATAAAGCCGTGCTCGATCATCTGTGTCTCATAGATGCCGTGTGTGGTGTAGGCTGCGCCGGACATGGCAGCATCGAGGTCGCCGCGGCTGGTGATGCTCTGCGAGAGGATGTTGCCGCCTTCGTGAAGAGACGGGCTGTCTTCCAGCATGGCTTTGTGCATGTCCGTGACCGGCTCGAGCACTTCGTAATCGACTTCAATGAGCGCGACAGCTTCGCGGGCGATGGCGTCTGTTTCGGCGACCACACAAGCCAGCACATCGCCGACATAGCGGGTTGTCTCGCCCACGCCGATCATCAGCGGCCAATCTTGGCGGATCAAGCCGATATGCCGGTCGCCCGGAATCTCGTCCGCTGTGATGACGCGCAATACACCCGGATGCGCCAAGGCTGCGCTGGTATCCATTGCCCGCACCACCGCGCGCGGATGATCGCTGAACTTCAATGCGCCCACGACCAGCCCGTCCATGCGAATGTCGTCGACATAGCGATGCTGGCCCAGCACCAGGTCTTGCGCTTGATATTTGGGCAGGCGCGTGCCGATGCTGCCATCGACTTCGGGCAGATCGACTTCTTCTTCGTTGCGGATGGCTTCGGCGGCGCACTGGATGGCATCAACGATCTTTTTGTAGCCGGTGCAGCGGCACAGGTGCGGCGTCAGCGACTTTTCGATATCGGTGCGGCTGGGTTCGGGATTGCGATTGATGAGGTTGTTGGCTTGCATGACGATGCCGGGGATGCAGAAGCCGCACTGCACGCCGCCCTCGCGCACGAAGGCGTTGGCAAAGACATTCTGTCGATATTCGCCTAGCCCTTCGGTGGTGGTGATGGACTTGCCAGCCAGCTTGTCCATTTTGGTGACGCAAGCCAGCAGCGCCTTGTCATCGACCTGCACGACGCAGCAACCACAGGCAGCCTGGGGCGCGCAGCCATCTTTGGGCGAGATGATGCCCATCTCATCGCGCAGCCAGGTCAGCAGCGGCAGTTCTGGATCGCCAGCGTAGCCTATCGCGCGTCCGTTCAAATGGAAGTGAATCATGGGAAGCGTCTCCTATCTGGTTTGGCAGCCAGTCAGGCACTTTTCGATAGGAAAACCTAACGCCGTGGGACACGACCTGCGACTGGTCACCCCCTATTGTGCCGCGCTTTGTGTGGTTGCGCAAATGATTCGACCCCACTCGGTCCGGCTAGGCAATCGCATCAAAAGCTTTTACCACCGAGAGCACCGAGGAAAAGATGAGCGCACCGAGTGTTTGATAATAGGCATAAGTCTACAGGCTGTACTTTGTGCACATGCGAACATGTTTTGCCCCCCCTCGGTTGCCCCGACAGGTCAGGGGAAATGGCATTGGCTACCGTCTCCGTCCTGACTGTGAGGGGCTGGGGGAGGGGTCGCTCCCCCCGACAGGGTCAGATTACGCTACAATACCCGCCATGCACACACATGACCGCGCCATGCAGCGCTTCCATGCCGAATTCGCCACTTCGCCAGCCGCAATCGTGCGCGCGCCGGGCCGCGTCAATCTCATCGGCGAGCACACCGACTACAACGATGGCTTCGTCTTTCCGCTGGCCATAGACCGCGCCGCTTATATCGCCCTGCGACCTCGCAATGACAAACGCGTTCGCATCATTTCGCTGGATATGGCGGACGAGGGGTCCTTCGACCTGAACAACTTGCCCCGCCCGGACGCGACTAACTGGATCGACTACATCATCGGCGTGGCTTGGGCATTGCAGCGGAGCGGCTATCAGCTGGCTGGCTGGGAAGGCGTGTTGGCTGGCGATGTGCCTATCGGCAGCGGTTTGTCGTCATCGGCTGCGCTGGAATTGGCGGCGGCGCGAGCATTTTATGAAGTGAGCGGCTTCAACTGGGACGCGGCGCAGATGGCGCAGATTGGACGCGCGGCGGAAAACGAATGGCTGGGCATTCAGACTGGCATCATGGATCAGATGATCTCGGCGGCGGGCGTGGCAGGACGCGCCTTGCTGATCGACTGCCGCAGCCTGGAATCCACCCCCGCGCCTCTGCCTGCAGGCACTTCCATCGTCATCCTGGATACAGGCACGCGGCGCGGGCTGGTCGGTTCGGCCTACAACGAAAGGCGGGCGCAGTGCGAATCGGCTGCGCGGCACTTCGGCATACCCGCCTTGCGCGATATCGACCTGGCGACATTTGCCAAACGAGCTGACGAACTGGAGCCAGTGATTCGCCGGCGGGCGCGGCATGTCATCAGCGAGAACGAACGCACCTTGCAAGCGCGGGATGCCATGCTGGCGGCTGATGCCGAGGCGCTGGGCGAGCTTATGATCGCCAGCCACACAAGTTTGCGCGACGACTTTGAAGTATCCAGCCCGGCGCTGGATGCCATTGTCGATTGCGCCAATGCCGACCCCAGCTGCTATGGCGCGCGCATGACCGGCGCGGGATTTGGCGGCTGCGCAGTCGCTCTGGTGCGAACGGATGATGCGGCGGGCTTTGTGAGCAGAGTCGGCGCAGGCTATGAATCGGCGACAGGCAACAAGCCGGCGCTCTATGTAACCCGTGCCAGCGCGGGCGCAACGACAATGCAATAAGGTGCTGCAAAGAAAACTCGGCTGCAGGGACGATACTCGTATCGCCCACATAGTCGCGCTTGTTTCTGTGGACGACTCAAGAGTCGCCCTTACGCGATTCCATTTTTTTGTTGCATTACTTTGTTGTTCTTACTAAGAACAAAGAGAGCGCTGAAGTTTTAGAACTCGGTGTACTCATGCAACTCGGTGTACTCGGTGGTTCATTTTTCATTCATTACATCGTTGATTTTACTTCTGTAGCGAAGAACTATGCTATGCTAGGCGAATTGTGCTACAGACTACCAGGAGGCAGCGCCTTTGGACTCATTGAAGCTGGCGCATGATATTGTCGACATCATAGAAGACCGCAAGGCAGAAGACATCCTGCTGCTCGACCTGCGCCCCGACCAGCTCATCGCCGACTTTTTCATCATCTGCACGGGCGACAACGAGCGGCATCTGCGCGCGCTGGTCGAAACGGTGCGCCTGGATATCAAAACGAAGTACGACAAGCTGCCTTTTGCCAACGAAGGTTCGGCGGACAGCGGCTGGGTCGTGATGGATTATGGCGATGTGGTGGCGCACTTCTTCGCGCCCGAAAAACGCAAGTATTATGCGCTGGAAGAACTCTGGGACGCGGCGGGGCGGGTCATGTTGCGCATCCAGTAGCTAGCTGGTGCCCTCGGCGAAGCGCTTGAAATTCTCCATGCCTTTGCGCGTCTGGGCGCGGAAACGTCCTTGCCCCATGAAGAAAGCCATGATGCGCATGAAGCCGCTGAACTGAAATTCGCAGTCCATATGCCAGCGCGTCGTTTCGCCCTCGTCATGGAAAGAGTTTTTGATGATGTTGTGCACGCCGCTGGCATCGTAAGTGCCGCTGAACTCGTCTGGCATGTCGCGGCTGATGATGGTTTCGATCATCTCCAGCTTGCGCCTGCCCATATCGTAGAGCAGGCGGGTGCGCGCGCCGGGATGACCGGGTTCGCCACTGAGGTGCTCGATTTCAGTCAAGCCTTCTTGCCACTGTTTGAGATTCTCGAAGCTGTCGAAGAGCTCAATGACCCGCTCGCGTGGCAGATTGAGGATGATTTCTTCTGTATAGCGCATGCGATTTGTTCACCGCCATTTCAACTATGCGGACAGTGCTGGCGGTGGGATGTTCAACTTCGGATCGTCAGCCGATTCAAAGCCGACTGCACCACAAACACCAGTCCAAACAGCGCGCTGAGCATCAGCACGATGCAAGCGCCGGATGGAACATCCAGATAGTATGACGCATAAAAGCCGACGATGCCACTGGCGATGCCCAGCAGGCTGGAGATGACCAGCATGTGATGCAAGCGCTTGACCAACAGCCGCGCCGTGGCCACCGGCGTGATCAACAAAGCCAGCATCAGCGCGATGCCTACCGCCTGCAAGCTGACGACGATGGTGACGGCGACCAATATCAACAGCAGCAGACGCAGCGCTTCGGCCGGCAGTTTCAAACTTTGCGCCAGGCTCACATCGAAGCTGATGATGAGAAACTCTTTGTAGAACAAGCCGATGATGACCAGCACGATGGCGCTCATGGCGGCCATAATCAGCAGGTCATTGTGGCTGATGCCGTTGATGCTGCCGAAGAGAATGTGCGTCAAGTCGATGGAATAGCTGGATTGCGTGCTGATGATGGCGATGCCCAGCGCAAACATGGTGACGAAGACGATGG
>DAOUJB010000093.1:0-1514 GCA_034423155.1 Anaerolineae bacterium
CGCGTCAAACGCATCGTCATCCTCGACCTGACGCCCGCCTCGCATGGCAATGCCACAGCTTATGGGCTGGCGGACTTTATGTCGCGCAAGCTCTTCGACAAAATCGACTTTCCTATCACCACCAAGAATCTGTATACGAGCGGATTCCTGCTGCGTGGGCGCATGCCGCTGGTCTTCGAAAGCGATGAAGAGACCATCCAGGCAGCGCTCTTCGATGCCTTCCGCGCCGACCCCAGCCAGGCCGCCGATGCGCGCGTCGTGCGCATCAAGAATACACTGGCTTTGGAGAATCTGTGGGTCAGCGCCAATGTCGCGGCGGAGTTGAACGGGGGATAAACCGACCGCTCCCCCAGCCCCACAACCAATCGATCCGTCGTAGGGGCGACTCTTGACTCGCCCACATGTACATTAGCGATCATGTGGGCGAGTCGCCGCCTCGCCCCTACGCGCAGTTGTTGGGGGGATCGAGGCGGGTCACATTGCGGCCAGGTTCTCAAAGCTGATCGCCAGGCTCTCGAAAGGGTCGCGCTGGCAGATATCTTGTTCGACCGCGTACCATTCCACACCGGCACGCCGACAAGCCGCGAGAATTTCTGGGAAGTTCATATTGCCCTCGCCCACCTCGGCCATCGCCTGCTGCGGTCGTTCGCCTGGCGCGCCCGGTAGCATGACCATATCTTTCAGATGCACCACCGGCATGCGCCCGGCCAGTCGCTCGATCCACGCGGCCGGGTCTGCGCCGCCATGCTGTATCCAATAGGTGTCCAGCTCGGCTTGCAGGTAGCGCGGGTCGCTTTCGTCAAACAGGATCTCCAGCCCGGCGCGCCCGTCAAATTTCACGAACTCGAAGCTGTGATTGTGATAGCTGAAAGTCATGTCGGCCTCCGCCAGCCGCTCGCCGATTTGGCTGCCCAGCGCCGCAAAACGCTTGTAGCCATCGGCCGATTCGCGGAAAGGCGCGGGCATGCTGCCGATGGCGATGTGGCGGCAATCCCACAACTGGTGCTGGGCGATGACGGCAGCCAGGTCGTTCTGCAAGCGGTCGAAAGCGATGTGCGTGTTGCAGATGCTCAAGCCATTGTCATTGGCGATCTGCTTGACATCGGCAGCGGAGATATCGCCGATGGCTGAGACCTGCACGGCGCGATAGCCGATCTCGCGGATTTTGCTCATGCTGCGCGCGAAATCGGCGCGTGTTTGCGTGTGTTGGCGGATGGTGTACAACTGCGCGGCCAGCAGCGATGTGTCCATAAAAGTTCTCTCCTATTGTTGGCGAAGGGCTACTGTAGCCTAAATATCTCCAATTTAGAAAAGCAACGATCGGCAGGAACGGCGCAGGGGCGACTCGTGTATCGCCCCTACAAGGCTTGTCCGCTATTGGGGATTGGTCATCTCAGTAAGACCAAGTTAATCATGCGCAACCGAGCAACGCCGCTCATATTTGGAACATGTAGGGGCGATACTTGTATCGCCCACAACGCCGACAGTGTACATGTGGGCGACTCAAGAGTCGC
>DAOUJB010000094.1:0-3631 GCA_034423155.1 Anaerolineae bacterium
CGCGATGGCCTGGCTCAGCATGCGCCGCCACCAGGCCTGGTCGATCGCTTCGTCGCGCCAGCTCAAGATGCGGACTTGAATTTGCGATTTGGAATTCCAATAACCGCGCGCCAAGAAGCGGTCGCGGCTGTCGTAAACGGCGACCAGCTCGCCATCTTGCGCGGCTTCGGCATGGGCGATAGCGCCAGAGAAGAGCCAGGGATGCCTTTGGCGCAGCGGCTTGTCGCGGTCTTTGCGGATCCAGACTCTGCCCTCAGCCATCTAAAAGCATCCTAAGTGCGTCTTCGTCAATGATGGCAACGCCCAACTTGGCGGCTTTCTCTACCTTGCTGCCTGGCGACTCGCCGGCCACCACATAATTGCTGCGCTTGCTGACGCTGCCAGTCACCTTGCCGCCATTGGCTTCGATCAGCGATTTTAGCGCGCCGCGCGGCTGGCTCATCGTGCCGGTGAGGACAAATGTCTTGCCCGCCAGCACATCCCCCGCCAGCGCTCTTTCTTCAGCCTGCATATTGACGCCGGCCGCCAGCATCTTCGCCAGCACGGAACGATTGTGGGCATCGCTGAAAAAGTCGACGATATTCGCCACCAGCACCGGTCCCAAACCCTCGATGGCGTGCAAAGGGCGCGAAACCGCGATGAGACTTGCCAGCGACTCACTGATAGTCGCGATGTCATCGGCGGACAACTGCAGCGCTTTCAAACGGCGCGTCATCCGCTGATTCAGGTCGGCGGCATCCATATATTGCGGCACAAGCTCAGTCGTGGGCTGCTGCAGCCGCGCGACCTGCCGCTCCGATTCGGCATTGTCGCTGTCTGCCGCCGCTATGATCGGTTTGACGACCCCGGCGAATTCAGCTTCCGCCGCTTGCATAGCGTTGGCTGTATCGAGAAGTTCTTGCATGGAAGCGAAGTTGTCGGTCAGCAGGGCTGCGACTGTCGAGCCGACGCCGTCGATGCCCAGCGAGGTCAATACCTGGGCGAAAGAGCGCCCTTTCGCCATGTGTATTGACTTCAGCAGATTATCGACCTTCTTTTCCGCGAAGCCCTCCAGCTCCAGCAGCGGCTCGGCTTTCAGCGTGAAAATATCGGCGATATCGTCGATGAGCCCAACTTCAATCAGCGCGTTGATCGTCTGCGGACCCATGCCTTCAATGTCCATCGCCCCGCGCGAAACAAAAAACTCCAGCGCGCGTCCGACTCGCTCCGGGCAGCTGGCATTGGCGCAGAACCAGTCGACAGCGCCTTTGGGCTGCACGAGCAGGTGATTGCAGAATGGGCAGCGGTCGGGCGGGGTGATAGCTGTTTCGCTGCCATCCCGCGCCGCAATCACGGGACCGATGACATACGGGATCACATCGCCGGAGCGCTTGACGATGACGCGGTCGCCGAGACGGATATCCAGCGCTTTGACCTGGTCGTAATTGTGCAGGCTGGCGCTGGACACCGTCACGCCACCGATGAAAACGGGCTCGAGCTGGGCGGTAGGGGTCAATTTGCCTGTACGTCCCACGCCTATGGTCACATCCAGCAGCGCCGTGGTGGCTTCTTCGGCGGGGAACTTGTAGGCGATTGCGCCACGCGGGTCTTTGCCGACCACGCCCAATTCCCGCGCCAGCGCCAAATCATCGACCTTCAGCACCAATCCATCGATTTCAAAGGGCAGGTTATCGCGCCGCGCTTCCCAGTCTGCCAGCACCTGCCGCGCTTCGTCCAGATTTTCATAGCGCGCGGCATCGCTGATGACATGGAAGCCCAGACGCCGCAATGTTTCTAATGTTTCCCATTCGCTGGCAATTTTTGGGCCATCGCTGTCGACAATGGCGTAAATGTAGGCGGTGAGCTTGCGCTTGGCGGTCTCGCGGCTGTCCTTTTGTTTGAGCGAACCCGAGGCGGTGTTGCGCGCATTGATATAGGCGGGCAAGCCTTGTGCTTCCTGCTCCTCGTTCAGCGCGAGAAAATCGGCTTTGTGAAAGAGGATCTCGCCGCGCACGACCAGCCGGTTTGGCGCGTCGCCGCTGGACGAGTCGACCGGGATGCGCAGGGGTATAGAGCGAATCGTCTTGACATTGGCGGTGACATCATCGCCCGTCTCGCCATTGCCGCGCGTCGCCGCCCGCGCCAGGCTGCCATTCTCGTAGGTGATGACGATGGACAAGCCGTCCAGTTTGGGCTGCAAGATATAGGCGAGCTGCGTGCCAGCCGGCAGCAGACGCAGATTGCGCTCTTCCCAGGCTAGCAGGTCGGCTTCGTCAAATGCGTTCGCCAGGCTCAAAATGGGCGCGGGGTGCCGCAGTTTGGAGAAGTCGCCCGACAAGTCCGAGCCAACACGTTGCGTGGGAGAATCGGCGCGGAGATATTGCGGATGCTCGGCTTCCAGCGTCTGCAATTCCTGCAGAAGGCGGTCGTATTCCGCATCAGTGATCAGCGGCTCGCTGCGCACATGATATTGGTAGATGTGCCGGTGCAGCTGCTGGCTAAGCTCGGCGATGCGCGTCTGGATATCGGATGCCACGATGCGCCTCCTGGGCAACTGATAATCAGCAAAGCAATGCAAGTTCATTGATACAGAAGAAGCACCAAGTATGTCATGCGTAAATGGGCGATGCTATGCTGATTCGGTATCTGTAGGGGCGAGACTTGTCTCGTCCATTATTTTGCCACTGTACATGTGGGCGACTCAAGAGTCGCCCCTACGACATTCCTTTATATTGTTGCATTTCTCTATTGGTCTGACTGATATCACTGAGAACACAGAAGTTCATCAAACTCGGTGTACTCATGTTACTCAGTGTACTCGGTGGTTCATTTTTGCATTCATTTCTTTGCTGGTTTCACTACTGTGCAACAGATTCTTGCAAACCATGCCGGTTTCGCTCATGCAGACACCGTTTGCAAATAGCGCCCGGCCGCCCAGCCTTCGACCTCGAATTGTGGATCGAGCACGCGCCACCAGATAAAGCCATCTGCTTCCAGGGGTCCGCCGATGAGTTGCAGCTTCGTGCCGCCCGCCGCTCGGAACAACACTTTGCTGCTGCTGCGGTTGGGCAAATTGCGCACATTCAGCTCGTCATTGCCGACGCCAACAACCTGCGCCAACGAGCCCACCGCTAGGGGCATGGGCGTGTCGGTGAGGATGATGGTCGGGATGGGCGGTCCGGTCAAAACCAAATTGGCGGGCGTCTGTGGCGCCAGGATGACTTGCGTGCCCAGCGCAGCCCTTTCTGTCGGTCGCACATCGATACTGGAAGCCGGCGCGGCAGTTACCACGATGATCGGTTCGGTTGCGGTCCTGGACGATTCGCCCCGCAGAGAGAGCGCCAGCCCCGCCACAGCCAACGCAGTCAACAGCGCCAACACCACCACCAGCGCCAGCGATCGCAAGGAAAAGCGCAGGGGATTGCGGGCGCGGCGCAGGGCACGGCGGTATACACGGCGCGCCTTCAGCTGCTCGCGCGTCGGGCGCTGGGCTAGGGGCGGTTCGATAGCCATGTTTGCAGTTGCTCGCTGCTCCAGGCATTGATGACATGCCGCGCTTCTACCCAGCCACGCCGAGCGATGCTCACGCCGAAGTCCAGCAGATCCAGCTGTTCGATGCGGTGGGCGTCGGTGTTGATCGCCAGCAGCACGC
>DAOUJB010000095.1:0-19275 GCA_034423155.1 Anaerolineae bacterium
CCCAGCGCCATATTGCCCGGTCCCATGGCGCTTTCGGCGGTCATGACCGACCAGGTGCCTTCTTGGTCCGCGCCCAGCAGCAGCGGGATGCCCAAACGCGTGCCGCGCGCGAAAGATTGCAGGGCGTTGCAGAGCTGGGTTGCCGCCGCCGCGTCCGGCACATTTTCGTCGCTGATGTAGGCACCACCGACCAGATGCTCGCCCATCAGGATGCGCGCTTCGTCGAGCTGGTCGCCGGCGAATGCCAGCATGAACATTTGCCCGACCTTTTCTTCGACCGTCATGTCGGCGATCGTGGCGTCTATATTCATGGCGGGGCTCCTGAGTTTGGTGAAGTTAAACGGGCGAGTCACCGCCTCGCCCCTACAGGTAGATAAGCAAACATGACAATTATTTCACCGCGCCCATCGTCAAGCCGCGCACCAGATAGCGCTGGAAGAACAGCGCCATGATGAAAGGCGGCAACATGGTGACGACCGCCGCGGCCGACATATCTTCCCAGGCGACCTCGTATTGCCCGATAAAGAGCGTCAGCACGATGGTCAGCGGCTGCGAATCGTTGGTGCGCGTGAAGATCAGCGGAATTAGAAAATTGTTCCAGGTCGACAGCATCGCCACCAAAAAGACAGCCACCATGCCAGGGCGCGCCAGGGGCAGGATGATGCTATAGACCAGTCGCCAGCGGTTTGCGCCATCCACGCGCGCCGCGTCTTGAATCTCGGCGGGGATGTCGCGCACGAAAGTCGTCATCATCCACACCGCCAGCGGCAGCAGCAGCGTGACGAATATCAGGATCAAACCCAGCAAAGTGTCGATCAATTCCAACTGCGACATGAGGAAGAATAGCGCGATCAAAGACACCCAGATGGGCAACGGCAGCATGAACATAATGAGCAGGAAAATGGCATTGCGGCCGCGGAACTGCATGCGCGCGAAAGCGTAACCCGCGCCAGTCGCCAGCAGCGTCACGATGGCGCCCGCGCCCACGCTGATGACGATGCTGTTGCGCAAGCCCGCGCCCATCAAGTCGGCTGTCGGTGAAAAACCGCCCGCGCGAAATTTTGCCCCTTGCGTAAAAATCGTTTGGTAGGACTCGAATGTTGGCTGGCTAGGAAACCAGATTTTGTAAGGACGAGCGTATAGCTCTTTGCGCGTCGATATGCTGCTGACGAACACCCAGTATATAGGGGCGAGCGCCCAGATCAGCACGATGGCGCACAGGATATAAATGAATGTCAGCCGCAGCCGCTCTTGCCCGCGCAGACCCAGCTTCATGCCTCCTGCACCCCCTGGTTGTAGACGCGCAGCACGAAGATCATGCCCACCGCCAGCGACATCAGCAGGATCAAATAGGATAGCGCCGCCCCCAAACCCACGCGCAAATCGCGGAAGACCAGCTCGTAGTTGTAGAGCATCAATGTCTTGGTGAAGGGGTTGATCGAACCGCCCGCCGAGCTGCCAGCCGTCAGCGTCCACACGACATCAAAAATCTGAAAAGCAGCGATGAACTCGACGACCAGCGCGATGCCGAACGAGGGCAGCAGCAAGGGAAAAGTGATGAAGCGCACGCGGCCAAACGCACTTGCGCCGTCCACCTTGGCGGCATCAAAGAGGTCGTCCGGGATGCTTTGCAAGCCCGCCAGCAAGATGATGGTGGGGAAGGCATAACGCGTCCAGGTTTGCACGACAGTCACCCAGAATATCTGGTGTTCGGGCGCGCGCAGCCACACCTGGTATTCGCTGATCAGCCCGAATTGATACAGCAAGCCATTCAACGCGCCGTATTCGCCATTGAGCAGCCAGCCCCATAAAAATCCGTTGACCACGCCGGGCAGCATCCAGGGCAGGATGGCCAAGGTGCGCACCACACCACGACCAGGAAAGCGCTGATTCAAGAGCATGGCGATGCTGAAGGCCACGACCATCTCGAGCGGCAAGGTCATGATGACGACCTGGAAGCTGCGCCCGGTAACTTCCCAGAATTCGTCGTCGTTCAGCAGCTTGAGGTAATTTTCAGCGCCGACTGGTTGTGGCGGACGCCGGATGCGCAGGTTGCGGTTGGTCAGGCTCTGCCCAAATGTATCCAGCGCTGGGTAATAAATGAAGAGCGCGATGAGCAGCACGATCGGCGCGAGCACGATGACGACATAGAGCGAGTCGGAGTTTATTCGTCGGTTCACGGTTGAATCATGCCTGCCATTTCCGCTACCCAGCGATCACGCAGTGTTGCAGAGAAGAAACGCCTTGCAAACCAAGAAGGCTGTAGGGGCGACACTTGTGTCGCCCACAATTCACCAGGAGGCTCAACTCCATACAAGGTCGACTTTGCGCTAACGCACATACAGGCTGTCCATCTCCCAGCGAGCAGGATTTTCATGAATGTAGCAGCGGATTTCGTCCCAAGATTGCTGCGTTCGCACGACATGGTCATGATAGTTTCGCTGCCAAATGGGATAACCTTCATCCAGTTGCCTTGACTTGGCATTTCTACTAACTGCCGCCTTATACGCACCGACAATGGCTCCCAGCGAACCAGCCTTCAAGGTTTTCGATTCGCCCCTGGCCGTTCGTTCTGTAATGATAATCAAGCCGTGTACATGATTGGGCATCACAACAGACCGATCCAGCAGGACATTGATTCGCAATTCTGAAATCTTGAGCCATTCCTCGTGCGCAATTGTGCCTAAGTCATTCAAGACCAGTTCTTCATTGACGATCGTGCCAAACAGGTTTGCCTGCCTGTATGTACAGATAGTGACAAAGTAAACGCCTTCCCAACGGTAGTCATAGTCGCGCCAGCGAATCGATCGTCGATAGGTGAAAGGCGGGCGCGGTTTGCGCATCGCGATAAGACCTGGCAAGAGGTGGGCGACACAAGTGTCGCCCCTACAAATTACGCTGTGATCCGAGATTCGCCATGCGGACGAATCGTTCTACATATTGATGGGCGATACAAGTATCGCCCCTACGAATTCCGCACGGTGACGCTAGCACCATTGCAGACCAGCGCCTACATGTATTCTTCTTTGAGCGCGTTCCACTCATCGGCGAGCGCATCGATCATGTCATCTGCCGAGGTGCCCATCTGCATCCCTTCCAGAATGACTTCGCTGACTGTCGCCGCCCAGGGACCCCACCACAGGGTGAAGCGCGGCAGCTCGTTGGTCAGCATGCCTTGCGCGGTAATCTCGTCATAGCCCTGCACCGCGCCTTCGTCATTCAGCGCCGCTGCCACCGACTTGCGCGAGGGATAAAGCCCAAATGCGCCAAAGATCGAACGCTGGGTGTCTTCGCTGACATACCACTTGATGAACTCCCAGGCTGCTTCGGCATTTTCGCTGTCTACCGAGATGCCGATGCCGGCCGGGAAGCTCCAGGTATTGCCGACTTCTGGCAGCACCATGTATTCGACATTGGGCGCTTGCAGGGAGTTTTCGCCATTGCCGACCACGACCGAACCCTGCCAGCCCTGATGGAATGCGCCGACGCCGCTCCAGAAGAGCCCGTGCTGGTTGATGCTGCCCGCCAAAATCTCGGGGCTGACCAGCTCTTCGTCAAAGTAGGTCTTCAGCAGCGCCATAGCCTCGCGAGCCTTGCTGCCTTCATCGGCGAAGACCGGGTTGAGCTCGTCGTCAAACATCGGGTCGCCCATGCTCAATGCCATCAGCCACCACGACCAATGGATAGCGCCCATCGCGATGGGATGCTCGTCGATGCCGGCATCGCGGATGGCAACCGATTGATCATAGAGTTCCGCCCAGGTCGCCGGCGGCGCATCAAAGCCCGCTTCGGCCGTCTTGGCGCTGTTGTAATCCATCATCACCAGCTGCTGATACACCGGAATAGCCGTGAGCTCGCCATCCAGCGTGAAGAAGTCGACCTTTTCAAAGTCGTCAATGTCCAGGTCGCCCATCGCCACCAGGTCATTCAGCGACATCATGTTGCCGGTCGCGACGACATTGGACGGCGCTTCTTCGGTGATAAAGATAACATCGGCCGGGGCTTGCATGGCGGCGGCCGCCACCTGCACGCGGCTATAGAGATCGGCCATCTGCACCGACTGAATCTCGACGGTGATGCCGCTTTCTGCCATGAAGGCATTCAGCGCTTCTTCATCGGGCGGCACGCCCCACGATGGCGTCAGAAACGAAATCGTCGTGTCTTGCGCCTGCGCGGCGAAGCCCAGACTGAGCAAGAGTAGCAACATCAACAAAGTAATCGCGCGGTTCAAGCGTTGCATGGGTTCTCCCCTTTCCTTAGACCTTGCCTTGATAGTAACCGCTTTTGCCCGTTAGGCAAAATGAATTCTCCCCCACCCTAAATCCCTCCCCCAAGATGAGGGAGGGACTTCAACCGCTCATGGTGCGCTTTGAAGTATGGGCTGGGGGCTGAAGGTTGCTCAAACTAGCGCTTTGAGGTCGCTGCTGCTGCCGGGCGCTTACGGCGTAACATATACGTCGTCAAGTGCTATTATGCTCGTTATCTTCTTGCAATTGACTTTCCGCTTTGTCGGCAGAGAGCTTGAGAGCTTCGCGCTGTTGCGGATTTGCTGAAAGCCAAGCCACATTTAATTCAAGTAGATGACGGTAAAACTCAGCTCGTATCTCGCTGCTGATTTCTCGGCGGAGTTGCTCGTGTTTGGCATTATCCTGGTCTTCAACCCATCGGAATAGCGCGATGACTGCGGCAACCACGCCAGCAGACATTGCCATAAAAGCGACAAAAGCCTCGGCGGAGATGTTCAACTACGCCCACCAAATGAAGGCAATATAGGAACCCGAGAGTATGGCGATGATGAGCAGCGTGGATATCAGAATGACTGCGACTGCAGTAGACATGGGTCGCCGCCGATGTGCCTGTCTCTCTCTCGAAAAACTCATTTCACCCTCCTTGCGTCCTTCCACGACTATACCACAGATCTGCTGTCGAATTAACTGGTCAGCTATCTACATCTTTCGTTTCAGCGCTATCAGGTCGCTGCTGCTGCCGGGCGCTTGCGGCGTAACATAGACGCCAATTTCGACCCGCGCCGGCTGCGTGAAATGCGTCCGCAAATGAGGAATATACTCCAGGAAGATGACCTCGTGCCCCAGCGCGATGTGGTTGAAGAGCACGAGATGCTGGTGGATCTGCCCCATATCGCCGACATGCGGCACGACCGGCAAGCCAAACTTCCGCGCCAGCAGACTGACGGCGATGAACTCGCTGACGCCGCCCAGCCGCACGCAATCGGGCTGTACGAAACCGCAAGCCCCCGCCTGCAAATAATTCTTGAATAGCAGTTGGTTGGGCAGGTGCTCGCCGATCGCCAGCTGCAGGGGCGCGATGGCTCGTGCCAGAGTCTGATGCGCCAGGACATCGTCGGGATGCGTGGGCTCTTCGATCCAATAGGGATTCATGCCGCGCAACTCATGGCAAACCGCAATAGCTTGTCCCAGAGTCCACTGCTGGTTGCAATCCAGCATGACACGGGCGCTTTCGCCAACTGTCTCGCGCACCAGATAAGCGCGCCGGATATCACGCGCCGCATCTGCCGAGCCCACCTTGAGTTTGACCGCCTCGAAGCCGCGATCCAGCGACGCGATGATGTTCTGCTTGATCGTGTCGTCCGAATATTGAAACCAGCCGATGGATGTGTCGTAACCCGGATAGCCGCGCTCGATGATGCCCATGCGCTGCTGCCGAGTGCGTTCGTGGCTGCGCAGCATATCCAGCGCCTCTTCGTATGTCAGCGCATCCTCCAGATAGCGCAGGTGCAGGGTTTTTAGCAGCTGCTCGGGCGTGAGGTCCAGCAGCAGACGCCACAATGGCAAGTCGCGCGATTTCGCCCACAAGTCCCAGCAGGCATTGACAATGGACGACAGCGCCAGGTGCACGACGCCCTTGTGCGGACCCAGCCAGCGATATTGCGGATGCTCGAGCATCTGTGCGTACACATCGCCAAAGCCCGCCATCAACTCTTCGATCTCGCGTCCCACCAGGCATTCGCCCAAAGCCACAATGGCAGCGCAGACCAGGTCGTTGCCGCCGCCCAAGGTGAATGCCAAGCCCGTGCCACGCAGGTCGCCGGCCTGCAGCTGCGTTACGGCGTAGGAATACTGCGGGTTGGAGTGGATGCTGTCTGCGCCGGCGCCTTGCTCCAGGGCATAGCGCTGGTCGTGAGCTGTGATGGCTGTGATGAATTGGCCAGGCATCAGTGTCGCTCCTGTGTTTTGCGCGACTGCCATTGTAACGCGTGATAGCTTGCGAACGCCCTGGACACAACACACAGTCTGCTTGCCGCAGGGTTCAATCTGCGTTATGCTTGTAGTCAGCGAATTATACGCAGTTAAGGAGGCACGATATGCTCATTCGTAGACTCACATTGGTCTTGGCGTTGTTGGCGCTGCTTGTGGCGGGCGTCGCTGCGCATGACGAACCGCAGTACGCGGGCTTGGACATGGACTTGTCCGGCGTCACCATCAAAATGGCGGCCATCGGCGGCGGACAATACGAAGTCATGTACGACTCCATCGCCATATTTGAAGAAGCCACGGGCGCTACAGTCGAGATCATCGCCCTGCTGGACGGCTTTGCGATCGACCAAAAGCTCAAGGTCGACTTTGCCACGGGCGCGGCCGACTACGATGTCGCTTGGGATCACACCAGCTTTGTCGCGCAATACACGCCCTTCCTGCATCCGCTGCAAGACTTCTTCAGCGAGGAAGAGTTGGCGGCTTTTAGCCCGGCCATCCTGGATGCGGCCACCATTGACGGCAACCTCTACTTGATCCCGCGCCACGCCGATATCAGCCCCATCCATTACCGCGTCGATCTGTATGCTGACGAAGCTATCGCCGCCGCCTACATGGAAGCGACCGGCATGGAACTGGCTGTGCCGACCACGCTGGAGGAAATCGACAGCCAGGCGCGCTTCTTCGTCGAAAACGGACATGCTACCTTTGGCTATACCCTGGCAGGCAAGGAAGAAGCGCTGACCGGGCGTTTCTACGAGATGCTCTTCGCCAGTGGCGGTGCCCTCTTTGACGCCGACTACAACCCGACCTTCAATGACGAGATCGGCGTTGCCGTGGCCGAACTGATCGCCGGCTGGTATCAGGACGGCATCATCCCGGCGGACACGACTTCCCTGCTGTGGGATGGCGTCGCGCAGAATTTCTGCAACAACGATGTCGCCATCAAGCTGGAGTGGTACGGCTGGTACGCCTACTTCCAGGATGCCGATTCCTGCGCGGTGGCGGGCAACTTTGGCTTGGCTCGTGGCTTCACCGGTTTGTCGGTGGGCGGCGACCATGTTCGTCCCAGCGGCTGGGCGGGCGCGCATGCCTTCTCCATCCCCGCGACAGCCCCCAACCCGCAAGCTGGCGCAGAGCTCATCCGCTTCTTGACCAGTGAACGCGTGGCGTATGAAGAAGCGACATTGGGCTTCTTGCCGGTGCGCGACGATGTCTGGGAGCGCGTCATCGCCGATGCCGCCGATGCCGAAAATCCGCTGGACCGCGAACGCCTGGAGTTGGCGCGCATCCAGGTCGGCGAAGACTTCAAAACGCCGCCGTTGATCGCCGAGTGGATTCCTTTCTCCAACCTCTTCTATCCGCAGTTGCAAGCCATCATCTTGGGCGATGTCGACGCGCAGACCGGACTGGATGCTGCCGCCGAAGAAACCCACGAGCTGATGGAATCGGCTGGCTACTACGACTAGCCCCCGGAAGACCCCCCTCGGTCCCCCGTCGGGTCGGGGGGAGGTTTTCGGCTTTTACGCGATTCGTCTTTGGGGCGGGCCGCCGGCTCGCCCTTCGAAATCCCAAAATCGTGCCGGTGGAAACCACGGCAAATCCCGTTTTTGTTAATCGGACACCATGACCCTCACGCGCAAAGCAAAGACCGATAAGGACAGCCCCGCCCCGGCGTCATTGACCCAACGCATCGACGCCGGGGTCTTCCCCTACTTGCTCATCCTGCCCGCCGTCATCGTCATTCTGCTGGTCATCGCCTTTCCCCTGCTCTATTCGCTTTATGTCAGCTTCACGCCCTACGAGTTGCTGCGCCCCAACAGCCTGAACTTCACATTCGCCAAGGCGCTGCGCAATTATCAAAAGCTGCTCGACGATGACATTTTTTGGCGCTCGCTTTGGAACACGGTCGTCTTCCTGGCCATCAGCGTCAACCTGAGTTATGTGCTGTCGCTGGCGCTTTCGCAATTGCTGGCGAGGGTCACTGTGGGCCAGAGCATCTTGCGCACGCTGCTGATGGTGCCGATGATGTTCGCGCCAATTTTGGTGGGCATGCAATTTCGCTGGTTCTTCAACGCCAATGTCGGGCTGGTGAACAGCTTCCTGTACAGCGTTGGCTTGATCCAAGAACAGGGACAGATCGCCTGGCTGGTGGATGTGCCGCTGGGCATGATCACCATCATCATCGCTTCGATCTGGATGAACATCCCCGTGCTGACCATCATCTTGCTGGCGGGAACGCTGAGCCTGCCGGCCGAAACATTCGAAGCGGCCGAGGTGGATGGCGCATCGGGCTGGCAGAAATTCCGCTTCATCACCTTTCCGCTGCTCGCGCCCTTCAGCTACATCGCGCTGACGATCATGTCGCTGGATATCGCGCGGGCATTTGATATCGTGCGCATCATGACCGATGGCGGACCAGCGCGCCGCACCGAGATGCTGTGGACATACATCACGCGCCTGGCTATCGAAGACACCAAGTTTGGGCTGGGCAGCGCCATGTCGTGGATCACGGTGTCGCTTTCGGTGCTGTTTACGCTCTATTTCTTCCGCCAGCTGGTCAAGGCGAGGATCGTGCGATGATCACGCGCAGCGTAGGACCCAACCGCCGTCGCAACGACCGCATCTGGAATGCCGTTGCCTGGGTCGTGCTGCTGGCATTGGCGCTGCCGGCCTTTTGGATCATCATGACTGCATTTCGCCCCAATTCTGAAATCAACACTTTTCCGCCGGTGTGGATACCGCAGCGGCTGACCCTGGAAGCCTACGCCAACATGTTTGGGCTGAACCCCGAAGTGCAGCAGCGCGTGGCCGTGGAAGCCTATCTGCGCAATTCGCTGATTGCGGCCGGCGTGAGCACAATCGTGGCGGTCTCGCTGGGGACGCTGGCGGGCTATGCTTTCGCGCGCTTTCGTTTTCGCTTTCATACTGGCTTGTTCCTGGGCATCATGCTGTCGCGCGCTGTGCCGGGCGTGGCCTTGAGCCTGCCGCTCTTCTTGCTCTTCAATCGCGTCGGCTTGACCAATAATGTGCTGGGGCTGGCATTTGTGTATGTCGCGGTCAACATCCCTTTCACCGCCTGGCTGATGGATGGCTTCTTTCGCCAGATTCCGCAAGAGCTCACCGAATCGGCTTATATCGACGGCTGTGGGCATTGGTCGGCCTTCTGGCGCATCGAGCTGCCGCTTTCACTGCCCGGTTTGTCGACAGCGGCCATCTTCGCTTTTCTGGCGGCTTGGAACGAATTTCAGATTGTCAGTGTGCTGGCGCGCAACAATGCCGCCAAGACTTTCCCGCCCGGTCTCTTCGCCTTCACCGAGCAATTCACGGTCGATTGGCGCGGCATGGCGGCCATGAGCGTGATCATGATGGTGCCAGCGGTGATCTTCGTGATCCTGGTGCAGCGCAACCTGGTCAGCGGCTTGACCTTCGGCGCGGTCAAAGGATGAGCTTGTAGAGCCTGGCGCTTGTGGATTGCGCAAATCTCAGTTTGAAACACCAGGCAAATATGGTATAATAATTGCGATTGTGGTTGATTTGGGCGAGAGTGAGCGAGAGTTCCAAATGGAGATTCAGTGGGCAGAAGTCTTGCCACCATTGAGCGTTATTGTGCCAGTCCTCCTGATGTGGTGGAGATTGGACAACAAGATCGAAAGTTCTACCAAAAAGTTGGACGGCAAGATAGAAGGCGTTCGCCTGTCGTTGGACGGCAAGATAGAAAACACCAGCAAAGAGTTGAACGGCAAGATAGAAGATGTTCGCCTGTCGTTGGACGGCAAGATAGAAGACACCAGCAGAGAGTTGAACGGCAAGATAGAAGGTGTTCGCCTATCGTTGGACGGCAAGATTGAAGGCACCAGCAGAGAGCTGAACGGCAAGATAGAAGATGTTCGCCTATCGTTGGACGGCAAGATAGAAAACACAGGTAAAAAGTTGGACGGCAAGATAGAAGGCGTTCGCCTGGCTTCTGAGACTGCGCATCAGTCTATTCGCGACGATTTGTGCGATCTCAAAGTTACGACCGCAACGATAAAAACAGATGTCGAGTGGTTGAAAAACGATCGGCAACAATAGCCTGCGTGGCCGGTCGCCGTTGTTCAACTTATCTTCCCTGCCCGCTATACGAGCGGTTTTTCTCTTGTCAGCAACTTGGACAGCCTAAGGGCAATTCCCTTTCGTCGTCACATAGCCGCCGTGTATCCAGCCCAGCGTGCCAGCGTGGTCGACCTGGAACCAGTCGCCGCGTTTGTCCAGCGCATCAACCGCCGTGCCTTGAGAGATAAGACCGATCTTGTTGCCGCTCGGGGCATCGCGGAAGTTCAGCCCGGTCGTGGTCGTGACCGTGCAATCACGCGAAATTGTGATGACTTCCCCCGCGGCGTCGATCAAGCTGACCGCCAAGCCATATTCAGTGGGCAATGCCGTCTGCGGCACCACGGGCGAGATGGCGATCACAGCCCGCGACACACCGGGTAGCACATCAATATCGACTTGCTGCGTGCCTGTCACAAAGTAGCGATCCAAGTGCAGGCCGTCGTCAGTCTCTTGCACGACTTGCAGCCAGGTATTCTGGGGCAGACGATTGTCCGTGCGCAGCCAGCCTTTGGCAACCCAGGCTTCATCGGGCGATTCGAAGCCGTCATGGAAGTCGATGGCGTCGATGCGCACATCATCAATCGCGAAGCCACGATCGAGCGTGGGACCATCGGTCATCAATCCAAAGCGCAACTGCGTCTCTATCAGCCGGTATCTGTTGAGATTGATGCGCTCTTGCCGCCACCCGCCCGAGCTGCCGGTATAAGCGTCCTCGAGCCAGTAGGCATCGCCGGTATGTTCGCCCTTCAGCGCTGTCCAACTTCGGCCGCCGTTGGTGCTGATAGCGACATAGGCGACTTCGTATTCTTCTTCCGTTTCGTGCCAAACCTGGAACTCCAGCCATACCTGACTGCCGCGCAGCCGTCCCAGGTCGCGCGTCAAGCTGCTGTTGGTCCACACAGTCGAGGGCGCGTAATAGAAGGCGTCGCCTTCGGGGGCGCTGGTCTCGATGAATCCCAATTCTGGGGCTTGCGTCAGCAGCAGCGAGAGTTGGTCTGCGCCACCCACATTAGCAACCAGGTAATCGGTGCTGTATTGGGGCAAGCTGCCGTTGTGTACAGACGGGAATGAGCGCAACGTTTGCGTGGGCTGGGCTGGCGTCAGCACATTTTCTACATCGTCATCATAGCCGAATCCGCGTGCCGAGTCTTGGAAGTAGTTGGCCAGCACCCAATCGGCGAATACTTCATCGGCCGATGCGTCATAAAGGTCGCTCAAGACTTTGGCGACGCCGCGCCAGCCATCCAGGCTCTCGGCATACAGATGCGCAATGATGTCTTCGCCAAAGCGCTGGGCGAGGTAGATCGCGAACAAGTTGACCGCTGCATACTGCGCATAGCGGTCGCCCTCGACATGGAAGTATGTCAAGCCGGTATTGGGGTTCTTCAAGAAGTCATCGCCCCACCATTCCAGCGTTTCTGCGCCATAGAGATGATATTCCACATAAGTTGACATGGCTTCGCTCAGCCACCATTCTTCGTTGTAATCGCGATGATGTTCGAGCAAATGCTGGTATTCGTGCGCGATAGTAGACTCGATATCTTTTGTAGCCAGCAATGAGCCGTCATCGTACATGGGGTCGATCAGCACCATTTCTCGCTGGTTGCTCTCCTCGTTCAGGCCATTGGGCAAGGCGTGTCCCTTGTCAAATATGCCTTGCCAGTCCGAATCTGGATTGTGAATCATCACGATCGTCAAGCGCGGATCGCCGTCTATGCCAGGTGGCGCGGCATACTGGAGGAGCTTGTGAATCGGCTTGATCACTTCGCTGTCGATATGCTCGGCCATTCGCTGCGCGCGCCAGTTTGAATAGGCGAGCGAGCTATCCACCCAGAGCAACACATTGTCTGTTTTGCCGCGTAATTCCGCGTCGATCTGGATATTGCCTTCATCCGTGCCCGAATCTACCCACAACATTTCGCGGTCGCCGATTTCATACGGGGGCGGGCTGTCAGGCGGCGTATGCTCGGTCTTGAAATTGTAGAAGTCTTCCAGAAGCAGAGCATAATCAAAGGCGGGGATTTCCAATGCGGCCAGCGCCTCCAGCATGGGAGTCTGGCTGGCCTGCGCGCCAACCATTGCGCCGCACGACAAAACGGCGATTAGTATGATGTTGCATGTGATTAGACGCATGAAATCTGCTTTCGATCAGCCATGACATGCCACCCAGTATAACGCGCCGATTCAGCTGATTCCAATCAGCCGGTTCGCTGCACATCGGCATCATAACGCGTTAAGCTTGGGTTCGCTTGTTCGCCGCAAGAGGAAACCTGCCATGAAGATCAGCGACATAGAAATCCGCCTGTGCAAACCGCGCGAGCCCGTCATGTCCGATAGCGAGCTGCGCGACACCCAAAAGTCCGATCTGCACTTTTTGATCATCACGCTGAAGACCGATGCGGGCATAGACGGCATCAGCATGGGTTTCGCTGGCATGGGCGCAGAGATGGCGGGCCATGTGGCTGCCCAGTCGCTCAAACCCTTCTTTTTGGGAAGAGACCCGCTCGCCCGCGAACAGCACTGGCACGACTTTCGGCGCTATGATCGCGTCTGGCATCATACGCCCATCTATGCCTATGGACCCTTTGATATCGCCCTGTGGGATATCGCTGGCAAGCTCGCGAACCTGCCGCTGTACCAACTGCTGGGGCACTACCGCGAAAAAGCGCCCACCTATGTCAGTTCTATGTTCCTGGATACGCCGCAAGATTACGCCGACCAAGCCGCCCAGTTCAAATCGCAGGGCTTTCATGGCTACAAGCTGCACCCGCCCAGCGATTATCACGAAGCGCTGGCCGCCTATCGCCTGTGCCGCGAAGCTGTTGGCGATGATACGCGCTTCAAGCTGATGGCCGACCCCGTCACCGCGCACAGCTATTATGAAGAGGCGCTGCGCATGGGGCGCGAGCTGGAAAAGCTGGATTATTACTGGTTCGAAGAGCCGCTCTATGATGTCGACTTTCACAGCCTGCGCAAGCTGACGCGCGACCTGGATATACCGATCTGTGGCACAGAAGTGCTGGCGGGCTCGCATTATTCAACAGCCGAGTGCATCGCCAGCGGGGTGGTCGATATCGTGCGCAGCGATGTGTCGTGGAAAGGTGGCGTCACCGCGGTCATGAAAACGGCGCATCTGGCCGAGGCTTTTGGCATGCGCTGCGAGATCCACACCGCCATCTATCCCGCGCTGGAGATCGTCAATCTGCATTGCGTCTGCGCCATCGCCAATTGCGAGTTTTTCGAGGCGCTGGTGCCCAGTTCGCTGCTGAAGCTGGGCATTCTGAATCCGGTGCGCATTGATGACGAAGGCTATGCCCATCCGCCGACGGGGGCTGGCACGGGCATCGAGTGGGACTGGGATTTTATTGATGACGCGACAGTGGCGGTCTTGTAGCCGCAAGCCTAGTCTACATGAAAGACTTCGGCTATCGTCTTCCACCATTCGCCCTCGGCGCGATCATCGACCGGCTTCTGCATGGGCATGCACAAATCCCACCATTTCTGCGTGGTTTCATCGGCGGCCATGGCGGCCATATCGGCTTCGAAATCATCGCCATGATATTCCATATACGCGAAGAGCAGGTCGCCATAGCGATAGATCGAATAATTGCGGATATTGCACTCGGCGATCTTTTTCAAGACCCCGGGCCAGACATCCGCGTGCAGGCGAATGTATTCTTCGGCGTGTTCGGCACGGATGCCGATGACTTGTCCAAAACGTTGCATGTTGTTTCTCCTTTGCACATCCAAAAGGCGGCGTGTTCAAAAAGCGGGCGACCCAATGGCTCGCCCCTACTGGAAATTTTCCGGATGGCGATATTTGACTGTTTGCAAGTGCTCGCAGTATAGCGCCAGCACACCTTCGTTCTTGTAAACCTCATAACTCACGGTGACCAAGCCCATCTCGGCGTACTTGGGTTGTTTGCTGAGCTGCGTGCGCACGGTGTAGATGGTATCGCCGATGAAGACCGGCTTGATGAAGCGCAGCTTGTCATAGCCATAGCTGAAAGTGTGCACATTGTTGTGCGCCATCAAGCCCAGCCCGATGCTGAAGACCATGCTGCCAGCCACCAGCCGCTTGTCAAAGATGCCTTCGTCGCGCGCAAAAATCTCATCGGCGACATAGGGGTGCATATCCAGCACGATCGCGTTGAAAATCATGCACTCGCCTTCGGACAAGGTGCGGCGGATGCTTCTGATTTTTGCGCCGACCTCAAAGTCCTCGTACATCCAGGTTTCGGTATTGAACAAGGGCAGGTCTTTGTGCATTTCGACCGGTGTATTTTCGGGCATGGTTTCCTCCCTAGTTGATCGCGAATTCGGACAAGATGCGCTGGGTATCTTCGCCGATGCGCGGCGCTCCCTTGCGGCTTTTGAGGATCTCGCCATCAATGCGGATGGGGCAGCGCAAGGTATCGAGCTTGACAGCTTCGTCGCGCGCGACCTCTTGCACCATGTCGATGACCTTGAAGCCCTCGTGCTGCAGCAGCCGCTCCCAGCTGAGCACATCGGCGCACCAGATATCGCGTGGCTCCAGGATATCCAGCCAATGCCGCGTGGGCTGCGCTTGCAGATGCTCGACCAAAATGGCTTTGATCTCGTCGCGGCGGGTGAACCAAGTGGCGCTATCGGCATAAGCCAGCAGCGGCGGACAATCCAGCAGGTCGCCCAGCACGGGGATGCTGCCCATGGCCAGCGCCAGGTAGCCATCGGCTGTTGCATAGATGCCATAGGGCGCGGACAGATAGGCATGCGCGTTGTTGATTGCGCTGCGCTGCGGCAACTTGCCACCATCGTTGAGGTGGGTCGTCAGCACTTCAAATTGAAAGTCGAGGATCGATTCCAGCAGGCTGACCTGCACCAGGCCGCCTTCGCCAGTCATGCCGCGCCGCACCAGGCAGGCCAGGATGCCCTGCACCAGATGCGCGCCAGTGAAGAGATCGACCACCGCCAATCCAAACGGCGTGGGTGGACGGTCGGCATCGCCATTCAGCCAGACCAACCCCGAAATGGCTTGCAGCAGCAAGTCTTGGCCAGGCTTGTAGACCCAGGGTCCCTCGTGCCCATAACCGGTGATCTCGCCATAGACGATGCGGGGGTTGATTTCCCGCACCGCTTCGTAATCCAAGCCCAGCCGCGTCATCACGCCGGGTCGGAAGTTCTGCACAAGCACATCGGCCTGCGCGATCAATTCTTTTGCGCGCGACAAATCGACGGCGTCTTTCAAGTTGGCGGCGAAGCTCTCTTTGTTGCGATTGATGGAATGAAAGAGCGTGCTTTCGCCATCCAGTTCCAGCTCGGAGATATACAACTGTCGGCACAGGTCGCCACCGTCCGGTCGTTCCACCTTGATGACGCGGGCGCCCATATCCGCCAGTCGCAGCGCAGCCGACGGACCCGACAAAAAGATGCTGAAGTCCAATACCAACAAGCCCTCGAGTGGTCGCATGGTCGCCTGCTTTTCCCCTGATGTCGGCGCGAAACCGCTGCAATGACTATAGACAGCGATGCGGATTCTGTCAAAGGTTCGTGCCTGCCCGCCGCTTCTGCGCTGCCCGCATCCTTGTGTTACAATCCTGCGCAGGATGAATTGGCTGGCTTGCGCGGGAGATTCTCATGTACAAAGTCGATACGCATCAACATTTTTGGAACCTGGACGAGGTCGCCTATCCCTGGCTCGTGCCAGCTTATGGACCCATCTACCGCACTTTCACTCCAACCGAGCTGGCACCGCAGTTGAATGCCGCCGGCGTCGACAAGACAGTCATCGTGCAATCGATGGACTCCTATGCCGATACCGACTCCATGCTGGTGATCGCCGAGCAGCATGACTGGGTGGCGGGCGTGGTCGGCTGGGTGCCCTTGCACGATCCAGCAGAAGCGAACAAAAAGCTGGACGAATATGCCCAGAATCCCTACTTCAAAGGCATGCGCCACTTGATTCACGAAGAGAGCAATCCCGATTGGATTTTGCAGAAGCAGGTCATCGAAGGCTTGGGGCTGTTGGCCGAGCGCGACCTGACCTTCGATGTGGTGGCGGTCTTCCCCAATCACCTGAAGCATGTGCCGGCGCTGGCGGAAAAAGTGCCCGAATTGATGATGGTCATCGACCACCTGGCAAAGCCGCCGCTGGCTGAAAGCGACCGGAACGAATGGCGCGCTCAACTGGCCGCCGCCGCCGAATGCCCCAATGTCTATGCCAAAGTCTCGGGCTTGAATACCGTGACGCCCGACTTTGAGAATTGGACTTACGAAGACATCAAGCCGCTGATCGACTATGCCCTTGAGCAGTTTGGACCGCACCGTCTGATGTTCGGCAGCGATTGGCCCGTGGCTGTGCTGGCTGGCGATTATGCCAAAGTCTGGGCAGAGACCAACAAATGCCTGGGCGATCTGACCAGCGCTGAAAGAGATGCCGTGCTGGGCAAAACCGCGAATGCCTTCTATGGGCTGGACTTGTAGGCTGCCGCTGCGGGATGCGCTGCTATGCCCCCAACCCCCGGCCCCTTCCCCCAGAACGAGGGAAGGGGAGTTTCCAGCGATGTCAGCAGGTTTTGAAGCTCCTCCCTCATTTTGGGGGAGGGGTTTGGGGTGGGGGTTTGATGATGGCGGTTCCACCAGCAGCGCTTGACTCGTAGGCCGCTTCTACGGTCGTCATCGTTTCGATAGCATCTTCCACCGAGGTCGGCAGGCTTTCCGCCTCTCCATTTGCATAGCGCATCAAGCTGGCCATGGTGCCGATGAATGCTTCGGGGAACCACGATCCGCTGATATCCAGAGTCCCCCAGGTCGGCTCGTCATCGTCCAGCAGCACATATTCAAAGCGGTCGGGCACGCCATGCGGATAATTCATATTCAGTCCGGCGCGGATCTGGATGGCGCCGCGGCTGCCCTCGAACTTGATATACGATTGCTGCTTCTGCGCGCCATAGGCATGGCTGTGGTTGGTCATCACATTGACGCGCGGGTTTTCGCCATAATCCATGATGATCATCGAGCGCGAGCCGCCTCGAAGCTCCGGCGCGGACGGATGGCTGATCGTCTTGGCATAGACGCTTTCGGGCGTGCCACAAAATGAACGAACCAGATCGACATAATGAATGCTGTGATAGAGGATCTCCACGCGCGGCAAGGGGAAAAGGAATTGCCACAGATGCCAGGGCGTGTCAGTCTGGATGCGCACTTCCATATCGCACAAGTCGCCGATTAGCCCCTGCTCGATCATGTCGCGGGCGGCGATGATGAAAGGGGCGAAGCGCAATTGGAAATTGATGGCCGCGACCAGCCCGCGCGCGCGGCAGATTTTTAATATCTCCCGCGCTTGAGCCAGGTCATCGCCCATGGGCTTTTGGATGAGCACGGCGCGCCCGGCTGGAATCTGCGCGAGGATTTCGGTGATGGCGCTGCCCGGCACAGCTACATCAAAGACGGCGTCTGCGGGCGAATCGCTGATGGCTTGCGCGAGCGAATCATAAAGGCGTGGCACGCCGAACTTGTCCGCCATCATCCTGGCGCGCTGGCTGTCGATATCAAAGCCGCCCGCCACAGAAAAGCCCGCGATCTGATAAGCGGGATAATGCGCATCGTGCACGATCCCGCCCATGCCGATGCTGACGATGGGACGCGGCTGGCTGGGCAATGTGGCTGCTTGACGAAAGGTGAAGCTGGGCATGGGACACCATCCTGGCTGGGGGCTGGCTGATTAACTGAGGTTTAGGCCATAATCCGAATGCTGCACAAACTGGCGAGCGCTGCGCCGGCGAACCGCCTACTCAACTTCTCGCCGCTGCACGAGATACAAATGCTGGCAGGCGAGCACGATCTTGCCATGCTGGTTGTGCACTTCGACTTGTTCAATGACATAGCCATGATCGGGGCGCTTGGGATAATCGCGCTTTTCACTGATGGTGGCGGTGACCGTGATGGTATCGCCGATGTGCACAGGCCGGATGAAGCGAACGCGGTCATAGCCATAAGAAAAAGCGACCGGATTGATCTCGTTGGCGGTCATGCCGATCGCCACGCACAAAATCAGCGTGCCATGAGCGATGCGCTGCTTGAATTCCTGCGTCTTCACCCATTCGGCATCCATGTGATGCGGGAAGAAATCGCCCGTCTGCCCGGCGTGCAAAACGATATCGGCTTCGGTGATGGTGCGCCCGAAAGTCTGACGCGATAAACCGATTTCGTAGTCTTCAAAGTAGCTGGTTTTGATCATGGCGGGATTCTCGCTTGATTCGTTGTTGGCATGCTGGCGCTGCGGCTATGTTACCACAGAAGCCTGGGCGACTCACAAGCTGGGTAGGGGTGAGCGCTGGCTGTATCCTGGCTTTCGCCTGTGTTACAGTAGCCTCATTATGCGCAGACGATCTTCATCCATCGCTGGTCCCGCGCGCGTATCGCCCTACGCCGGCACTGGACCGCTGGCGCGCTGGCGTCGTGGCTGCGGCTGCGTCTGTTTGCTGGCTGCTTTCGCGCTGACGATCGCCGCGGTCTTTTTAGTCATCACCGCGCCAGAGACCGTCAGCACAGCAGCGCCCGCCCAAACTGTCGAGGCTGCCGCGCCCACCGCCAGTTTGCTGCCAGCGACGCGCATCGCCGCTCCTGCGAGCACTTTGCCCTCGGGAGCGCCAGAAACCGCCTTGCCGACAATCAGCGCGCAGCAAATCACAAATCTGCTGGCCACGCCGCCTTTGCAACGCGTCGACCCCTTGCTGATGCGCGCTGACAGCTTGCGCTATGACCCCTTCACCATCATCCCCAACCGCTCGCGCACGAAGATGACCGTGTATGTCGCGCGACAGGGCGATACGATCGCTGCAATCGCCGGGCGTTATGGCTTGACCAGCGAAACAATCGCCTGGTGCAACAATCACCGACTGGCGCAATGGCTGCGGCCCGGCGATGTGGTCAATATCCCGCCGGCCGATGGCGCATGCCACACGGT
>DAOUJB010000096.1:0-16814 GCA_034423155.1 Anaerolineae bacterium
ACCATTGACGAGCTGGAGCAGCTGCTGACGCAAAACGAAATTCTCATCGAGCGCTCGGTGGGCGTTGGCGTGCTCAGCGCCGAAGACGCCATCAATTACAGCGCGGCTGGTCCGCTATTGCGCGGCAGTGGCGTACCGTATGATATTCGCCGTGCCGACCCCTACAGCATTTATGACGAGCTGGACTTCGATGTCGCGGTGGAAGACGCTGGCGACATGTACGCGCGCTATCGGGTTCGCGTCAAAGAACTGCGTGAAAGCGTGCGCATTCTGCGGCAGATCTTGCCGCGCCTGGAAGCGACCGCAGGCGAGTCGATCTGGGCGGATGGCAAGCCGGGTGCTTATGCTCCGCGCGTCCCCCTGGGCGAAGCGTATGGCCGCGTGGAAAATGGCAAGGGCGAGCTGGGCTATTACATCGTGTCGGCGGGCGGCAAGAGCGGCACATCCAATCCCTGGCGTTATCATGTGCGCGCCCCCAGCTTTATCAACCTGACGCCTATGGGCATCATGAGCCAGGGCTACAAAGTCGCCGATATCGTGGGCATACTGGGCAGCATCGACATCGTACTGGGCGAGACCGACCGCTAGGGCAGACACAGCGAGGAGCAGCAATGTACGGAACTGGCTTGGCAAAAGGCTTGATGCTGACGTTGCGGCATTTCGTCGACTCTTACATCGACGACATTCGCTATGGCTTTCGCAAGTACAGCCATTCGGTCGACAATTTTGGGGTGCGCCAGGGCACGCAGACCAAAGGCGTCATCACGGTGCAATATCCAGATGAAAAAGTGGCGGTGCCCGAGCGCTTTCGTTTTGTGCCCTTCCTGATTATTGAAGACGAAGACCATCCCACGCGCGCCGGCAAAGACTGGTGCACCAGCTGCGGCATCTGCGCAAAAGTATGCCCGCCGCAATGCATCTGGATCGTGCGCGGCAATGACCCCGATACCGGGCGGCCTGTGCCCGATCCAGAAGCCTTCTTCATTGACATCGACATCTGCATGAATTGTGGGTACTGCGCCGAGTATTGTCCATTTGACGCCATCAAGATGGATCACGACTACGAATTGGCCAGTTACGACCGCACGACGCACCATATTCACGACAAAGAGCGCTTGTCCAAGCCGAATTCGTATTGGCGCAGCATCGCCCCGACGCGCGCTTATGACGAGATGCTGGCGCGTGGCACCTGGGAACACAAGGACGCAGCCAAAGAAGCCCGCCGCGGTCAATCCAGCAGCCGCAGCAGCGCGCCTCGTCCAGCCGCGAAAGCCGCCCCCGCGCCAGCCCAAAACGAGGCGCAACCGACTCCCGAGCCGGCCACGAGCGCAGCGCCCGCCGCCACCCCAGAAGGGGCAACGCCCTGGAACGAAGACGACGCCAAGCGCGAAGAACGCCGCCGCAAAGCTCTGGAACGCAAGGCGCGCCGAGCTGCCAAGCGCGGTGGCTGACATGGACCAGTTGCATCAGCAGGTGATGACGGCGCTGGGCACTGTCATCGAACCCGAACTCAATCGCGATATCGTCACGCTCAATATGGTGCGCGATCTGCAAGTGAGCGATGGCATCGCTGCTTTCACCATCGTGCTGACGACGCCGGCTTGCCCCTTGAAAGATGTCTTTGTCGAGCGCTGCAATGCCGCTTTGATCGGGCGCGTGCCCGGCATCGAGCAGGTGCGCATCAACTGGGATGCCCAGGTGCCCAGCGATCGGCGCATCCACGGGCGCTTGGATGTGCCTATGAATAGCATCGTCGCGGTCGCCAGCGGCAAGGGCGGGGTGGGCAAGAGCACTGTCGCCACCAACCTGGCTGTCTGCCTGGCGGAGGCCGGCGCGAGGGTCGGGCTGATTGACGCCGATATCCTCAACCCGAATATCCCGCAGATGTTCGGGTTGGGCAGTGGCCGACCGCGAGTCGTCAACAAAAAGATGCAGCCGCTGGAAGTCCACGGCGTCAAGCTGATCAGCAGCGGCTTTTTGACCTCGCCAGACAAGCCGATGATCATGCGCGGGCCGATGCTGCACAGCGCCATCCGCCAGTTCTTCACCGATGTCGACTGGGGCGCGCTGGACTATATGATCGTGGACTTGCCGCCGGGCACTGGCGATGCGCCGCTTTCCCTCGCGCAATCATTCCCGCTGACTGGCAGCATCATCGTGACGCAGCCGCAAGCTGTCGCGGTGTCCGATGCCATACGCGCCGCGGCCATGTTCGAGCAGTTGAAAGTGCCGGTGCTGGGCGTCGTGGAAAATATGTCGGGCGAGTTCTTTGGCAGTGGCGGTGGCGAGCAATTTGCACAAGAGCGCGGATTCGCTTTTCTGGGGCGGATTCCGCTGGCGGCGTCAATTCGCAAGGGCGGCGATATGGGCAGGCCCCTGCCGATTCACGAACCCGAGTCGGCTGCCGGGCAGGCATTTCGCAAGCTGGCGCAAGATTGTGCCGCGCGCATCAGTGTTGCCGTGCTGCAAGGCGCGGATGTCATCCCCATCAACATCATCAACTAATCGTCCATGCCGATCACTCGCACTTCGTCGCTGCTGCCGACCGGGTTGTAGCGCCCGATCAGCAGCCAGAATGCGCCGCTCAGCAAGCACCCCAATGCGAATGCGACCAGAGTCTCTTCGTGCAAGTTGCCCTTGAGAAAAGCATTATGACGGATCAGCAGCAAAGCCGATAACACGAAGAAACCGACCAGCCGGCGGCGTTTTGGCTCGGCACGTTGAATCATCAGCAGCAAAGCAGCCGCAGCCAGTGCGATAAGCAGCGTGTATCCCCAATCCATGCCCGCCATTATACTCATAGTCTGGGTGCGGATGAACAGCCAAAGGCGCGACTCATGTTGACTTTCGAGCTTTCCCGAACTGGCGCTATCAGCCTGGTTGAAGTCGCCGGGCGGCTGGACGACAGCGAATCGGGCCGGCTGCCTGGAGTCATCGGCGGAGAAATCGCAGCGGGCGCGCGCAGAATCGTGTTGGATATGGGCGCGATCGGCCACATGGGCGAGGCGGGCGTGTTCGCGCTGATGCAGGCGCTAAAGCTGGTGCGGCGCAATGGGGGCGTCCTCTGCCTGGCGCAGCCATCCGATGCCGTTCGCGAGGCAATGGCGGCTTCGGCGCTCGACCAGCTGGTGCGCATCTATGACACGCGGGCGGAAGCGCTGGAGCGGTTGTGAGCTGCCTCAGTTGCGGCGCCAGGCGTTGATGTCGTCCAGGTTGACGAATTCTGGCGCGGGCGGCAGGTAGTTGCCTTCGCATTCCTGCGCGGTCAGCGGGATATCGGCGCGCGGCTGCAGCAGTGGCGCTTGCGGATTGAAATAATTCCAGGCGGCGCGTGATATCTCTTCGACCAGCGACCACAACTTCTGATAATCCTGAAACTCCGACCGCTCCCACAGAAAAACCGAAATCACATAGTGGCGGCCGTTGGGCGAATACACCACGCCAGCATCGCCGACGCTATCGGCGATCCAGCCATTTTTGTGCGATATGCGCACGCCACTCGGGATGCCGCCCTGCAGCAGACGCAGCAGATCGTTGGCGCTGCCGAGCTCGAGCATCTGCCGGCATTCGTGCTGTGTCACCGAGCCGGGCAGCGCCAGCGACAAACCCGAATCGTAGTGCGCGCAATCGTAGATCAGGCTGAAGAGCGCGCCCAAGTCTTCGGCCGTGGTCTGGTTAAACGGGTCGGCTTCGGTATCAAACGCTGGGTTGGGCGCGGTGGCGGGCGCCTGGATAGAGCCGAGCTGCTGGCCTTCGACACCCAGATAAAAGGGCGCGGAGATATAGGTGTTGTCGATGCCCAGCGCTTGAATCGTATCCGAGACGCGCCGCAGCCCTCTGAATATGTCGCCGCCACCAATGATCTCCATGATCAGATTTGACGAAGAATTGTTGCTGCATAGCAATGAATTTGCCAGCAGCCAGGCTTCACCCTGGGTGGGCGGCGCGGTCAAAGTGCGAAAATATTCGACCATGATCGGCACTTTGATGGTGCTGGCGGCCGAAAAAGCGACATCGCCCAGGATGCTGATCTCTTCGCCATGCTGCAAGTCCAGCACATATACCGAAGCCACGGTGTTGACGCCGTCATAGATGAAGCCTTGGTCGTCAAGCAGCGTAATGATGAGTTCTTGCAGCGCGGCCAGGCGGGGTCCTTGTGTATTGACTTCGACGATGGGCAGGTCGACTGTTCGCTCGACCGCCGAGCGCAGAGCAGCGTCGACCAGCTGCATGGACTTGGGCACGTCGAGCGTATGACCGCTTGCTCCCGGATAAACCACGAGCGTTTGCAAATCGACTGTGGCGCGGCCCGGCGCGTTGTCATAGCGGTCGGCGATATCTTCGAGATAGGCTTGCAGGGCATTTTCTTGATAATCGGCTGCGAGCGGGATATCGCGGGCGACGATCTGCTCGATGCCCAGCAGATAATCGAGAAAGCGCCGCCAGAATCCGCCACCCTGTTCGCCCAATTCCACCGCGGCTGCCAGCATCGGTTCGCTGCTGATGCGCCAGCCCACTTGGTCTGGGTAGAGCAGAATCAGCTGCGCGCCAGCCAAATCTGGATAGAGCAAGCTGATCGGCTCGGCATAGGCACGCTCCCAGCGCGATACCGCCTCTTGATTGCTCAAACTGCTGATATTGATGCCGGCGACGCTGATTCCAGCCGGCAGCTGCTGTTCGCGGCGGCTGAAACCAATCAGTTCATAGATCAGCAAGGCAGCTGCGCCGACGATCAGCAGCATCGACAGGGTCAGCAGCCAGGGGAAGCCTGTGCGCCGCCGTCGGTCGCCGAGGCTCGCGCTCATGGTTCTCCTCGCCGCTGCTGGCGTGCCAGTTCTATGGCTCGGGCATGGAAGGGCTTCAATGGCGGCAGCTCATCGGCGGCCAGCCAACGATAGGCGAGCAATTCGTGGCTGAGCTTGCCGATTGGGCTTTCTGCGGCGCACAGGTAGGCGATGTCTATATGACTAGGCGCTGTCTTTGCCAGATGCACGACCCGACACACGCGCGCCGAAAGCGCCAGCTCTTCGTGGAGTTCGCGCAATATGGCCGCCGCCGGATCTTCGTCGGCATCGATCCAGCCGCCCGGCAGCCCCCACGCAAATCGCGGATGATAGACATGCTCGACCAGCAGCACGGCGCCGGCTGCATCCACGATCACCGCGGCCACGCCCAAGGTATAACGCGGACGCACTCGTTGATAGACAAGGTAGGGCAGCCTCACAAGAGCCGGAAAGCGGCGCACGAGGCTGGCGATTTGACGGCTCACTGGCTTGGCTTCGGCTGGTCTGGCATCGACTTCGAGTCTAGAGCAGCCCGGGCGAGATTTCAACGGAGAGGCCTTTGCCAATGCGCGAAGCTGTGAACAGAATGCGCGCCCTGTGCCGCTCGTGGATTCTGCCCCTGTGTTATACTGGCGGGACGAAGTCACCTTGGGCAGGCTGGGTGGTGTGTCTTGTCTCGAGCACCCATAGATTTGTTGAACCTATTCGTAGAATTCCCAGGCGACATGCTGTTCTTCTTATTGGTAATCGCCTGCAGCCAAGGCTCGCTCTTCCTCGCTTTTGGACACCGATCGCGCTTTCCATTGGAGCCTTCGACACGGCGATATGTAAGCGCCACCGCAGCGCTGGTGCTGGTGTGGCTGGTGATGCTGGGCGCCGCGGTGATCGCGCTGTACGGGGAACTGGATGCCAACCAGTTTATGCCGCCGCTGGAAAGAATGGCGCATGCTGTGACGATATTGCTGCTGGGCTGGGCATTCTTAAGCGCTGATTTCGTTTTGTGGCGCAACCGCTCCAACTTGCTTATCTTTGCTTGTGTCTTTTTGTTGACGCTGCTGTTCATCAATACAGCGCGCGCTTGGCTGCTCGAATACGAAGCCGGACTGGCTTTCAACGCCGGCCAATATGCCCCCCTATGGTCGGCAGTGACTGGCTGCCTGGCTGCTGCGCTGCTGCTATTGACGGCATTGAACACGCGCCACATCGCAGACGCACCACTGAAGGCGCTGCTGTTTTTGTTATTTGCGGCGGGCAACGCCTGGGAATTGTGGCAGATCGGGCAAGGGCAGGTGAGCGGCAATTATCAAGGCGCGGCGCGGTTGGCGTATGCGGCGGGATTGGTCTTGGTGCCAGTGATCATCCATCGGCTGGCGATCTCGCTATTGGAAAACAGCCTGGTGGAAGTCGTGTTGGCTGCGTCTCAGCAAGCGTCGGCTGTGCAGCTAGAAGCGCAAGACGGCACAGAATTAAGCCCGCGCGATGGCTTATCATTATCATCCGATTCGCCCCGGCTGCTTGCGGCGATCGGCATGATGCTGGAGAACGACGATCGCGCAGCTGCCACCGACCGCGTGGTGCAGGCGGTGCAAAGCGCGCTCGCGGCCGAGCTATGTCTGTTGCTGCGGCTGCCCAATGACAGCGCGGCGGATGTCGTGGCTGGTTGGGACGCAACATCACAGAAGTCGCTTGCGGATGCGGTGCTGGACCTGAGCGAACAGCCGACTCTGCTGGCTGCGGCGAAACGCGGTGACATGACCACTCTGTTGCCCGATCATCACACCGATGAATTGCATGATTTGTTTCAGCGCATCGGTGTTGACGGCTTTGGCAGTATCGTAGTCCAGCCGATGGCTGCGCGCGGCGAGCTGGTCGGCGTGCTGCTGGTCGGCTCTCCCTATGGCAAGGCGGATCTAACCGAGGCGGACCGGGCTCTGCTGGCGGAAATCTCGGCAGTGGCCGCCTTCTTGCTAGAGGGTCAAGCGAACGGCGGGCCAGCGCCCCAACTCGACTCCACCACATTCGCTGACGAATCGGGCGACCGATTAGAGCGAGAGGTGCCGGCGCGCGATGTGCTGCAAATTATTCGCCGCGACTTGAGCGCAGGTTTGGCTAGTTCGGCCGAGCGCATCTCTGGGCTGCATCTGCAAATCGATCGGCTGGAAAAGGAACTGGCCGACGAACAAGGCCGCTTGCTGGACCGGCTGGCAGAAACAGACCTGGATGCAAGTATTTCGGTTGGGTTGCGGGGTGCCTTTTGCGAACAGACGGCGCTTCTGTCTGCTTGCGAGGCCAGCGCTGGTGACTTGCTGGATGCCGAGGCAGCGCTGCGCCTGCTTAGCGGCAGCGAGACGCTCGAGCAATCGATTCACGAATACATGCACAAACAATACAACCGGCGACTGAACACGCGCGACAGGCTGCGCAGGCAGATCAGCGCTTTGCTGGTACTGAGGCGCTCGACGCCTGGCGATGCGCTGGCGACACTGATGCAGCAACTCAATGACGAGCGCGATCAATTGGAATTGCAGCGAGATCAACAGCGCAGGCGTCAAGAATCGATCGGCCGACGCCTGGAAACATTGGGCGTATTCGATATCAACGCGACCATGCTGCCGGCCCTGATTCATCTACACGCCGAGCGGATGGCCTTTGGAAAGCTGCTGAGCGATGCCGATTCGCGTCTCGAATCCTTACATGCGGAGCATCAATCGCTGCTGGATGCCGGTGCCGGCGATACGCAAGCGCTTGAGGCACAGCTGAAGCAGCTCAACGACGACCACGAAGCGCTGCTGGAATCTCGTGAGGCGCTGCGCCGCGAACAGCAGCAGCTTTTGACGCAGGTAGAGGCAGCAGATACGGCCAGAACGGCGCTGGAAAACGACAAGCAGTTGCTCGCCACTGGCTTGGCAGAAGAGAAAGCCCGCCGGCGCGAGCTGCGCGATCAGGTTACGACACTGGTGGAAGAACGCGACAATCTGCTAGCAATTCGTGACCAGTTGACAGCCAAAGTCACCGATTTGCTGGAAGATGATTCCAAACACGAATCCAGTGCGCAGCTGCAGAGTGAACTGGAACAACTGCGCGAGAGTGTCGCTCGCTTGAGCCAGCAGCGTGAAGATCTGGCGCTTGATTTGAGCGATGCCAGGTTGGAGCTGGTGCAGACGCCCGAGCCACTGGCTGCTTCTGAGCCGACATCAACAGTACTGTTGAACCTGTTGCATGACCTGAGCGCGCCTGTTCGTTCGGTGCGCAATTATGTCGACTTGCTGCTGGCCGAGTCCATCGGCATTCTGGGCGCTGCGCAGTTGCAAGTGCTGCGGCTTGCTTCTACAGAGATCGTGGTTATCGCCGATTTGTTGGCGGAACTGGAACAGGCAGCAGCGTCCGATGCAGGTCGCAGCGAGCCATGGAACGGCATCGATATCGCGGGTGTCATTGAACAAGTTATCGCCGATTCGGCATCGTGGGTGGCAGAAAAGAGCCTTCTGATTGAGCTAAACATGGACGACAATCTGCCGCAACTGGCTGGGAATCTGCTCGGCGTGAAGCATATGTTGTCGCTCTTGATGACAAATGCCTGTGAAGTATCGCCACCGGGCGCGCAAGTGTTGGTCACGGCGGGCAAAGGCGATATTCATCGAAACAACAGCACAAGCACGATTGACGCGCTCGAAGTTCGCGTGCATGATTCGGGTGGCGGCATCTCCAGTAGCGATTTGCCACGCATATTCGCGCGGACATATCGTGAACAATACCCGGCGATCCCTGGCTTGGGAGCCAAAGGTGTCGGGATAAGCGTCGCCAGGGCGATCGCGCGCGCACACGAAGGCGATATTTGGGTGACCAGCGAAAAAGGCAAGGGATCCATCTTTCACTTGGCTTTGCCGGTGCAATCGGCTGCCGCAGCAGAGGCATAATCTGTGCAGCGCAACATTAGCAGTGAGCTGGTTATCGCCTTGCTGGCAGCTCTTGCGCTGCTATTTGCATTGGTTTTTGCGTTGCTTTTGTCCAGCGTAACGCAGACTCCGCCACGACCCTCTCCCATCCCCGCCACCGAGATTTCGCCATCAGCTGAAATAGCGACTGTGCGTGTGAGTCAGGTGGAATCTCCGTCGACAGATGACGCGCCGCATGCACCGACTGTCGAGGACACGGCTACCGCGACAGTCTCGGCGCCAGAGGAGATCGCAGCAACCGTAGCGGCCACTGCACAAGTAGAAACCGATGCGCCTGATTTGCCCACCAGGCAGCTAACGCCGATTGATGATAGACTGCCCGCACCGACTTTCGATGGCACGGCTACCGCAACAATCACGGCGACCACCGAAATACCGGCAACAGTGACGGCCACCGCACAAGTAGAAACCGATGCGCCGGTCTCGCCAACCGGGCAGCTAACGCCAACAGATGACGCGCCGCATGCACCAACAGTCGAAGACACGGCTACCGCGACAGCCTCGGCTACCGCTGAAATGCTAGCAACCATACCGGCCACTGCCCAAGTAGAAACCGATGTGCCGATCACGCCAACCGCGCAGCTGACGCCGACAGATGACGCGCGACCCGCACCGACAGTCGAAGACACGGCTACCACGACAATCACGCCAACCACCGGGATGCCAGCAACCGTAGCGGCCACTGCCCAAGTAGATACTGATGCGCCAGTCTCGCCCACTGCGCAGCTAACGCCAACAGATGACGCGGCACTCGCACCTGCGGTCGAAGACACGGCTACCGCGACAGCCTCGGCGGCCGCTGAAATGCCGGCAACCGTGCGGGCCACTGCACAAGTAGAAACCAATGCGCCAGTTTCGCCAACCGCGCAGCTGACGCCGACAGATGACGCGCCGCCCACAACGATTTTCGATGACACGGCTACCGCAACAATCACGGCTACCGCTGAAATGCCAGCAATCGTAGTGGCCACTGCACAAGTAGAAACCGATGCGCTGGTCTCGCCCATTGCGCAGCTAACGCCAACAGATGACGCGCCGCCTGCACCAACCGTCGAAGACACGGCTACCGCGACAGTCTCGGCGACAGAGGAGATTGCAGTAACCGTACCCGCCACTACACAAGTAGAAGTCGATGCGCCGATCACGCCAACCGCGCAGCTAACGCCAACAGATGACGCGCAACCCGCACCGACTTTCGATGACACGGCTACCGCGACAGTCTCGGCGACCGCTGAGATTGCAGCAACAGTGACGGACACTACACAAGTAGAAACCGATGCGCCGATCACGCTGACCGCGCAGCTAACGCCAACAGATGACGCGCCGCCTGCACCAACAGTCGAAGACACGGCTACCGCGACAGTCTCGGCGACAGAGGAGATTGCAGTAACCGTACCTGCCACTACACAAGTAGAAGTCGATGCGCCGATCACGCCAACCGCGCGGCCAGCGCCGACAGATGACGAGCTACTCGCGCCGTCTGCCGAAGACTCGGCTACCACGAAAATCACGCCAACCACCGAAATGGTAGCAACCGTAGCGGCCACCGCCCAAGTAGATACCGATGCGCCAGTCTCGCCCACTGCGCTGCTGACGCCAACAGATGACGCGGCACTCGCACCGTCTGCCGAAGACACGGCTACCGCAACAATCACGGCGACCACTGAAATGTTAGCAACTGCGACTGCCGTAGCGCTGGAAGACACGGATGTGCCAGTTTCGCAAACCGCGCTGCTGACGCCAACAGAAGACGCGGCACTCGCACCTGCGGTCGAAGACACCGCTACCGCGACAGTCTTGGCGACCACCGAAATGGCAGCAACTGCGACTGCCGGAGCGCTGGAAGACACGGATATGCCAGTTTCGCAAACCGCGCTGCTGACGCCGATTGATGACGCGCCGCATGCACCGACTTACGAAGACACGGCTACCGCGACAGTCTTGGCGACCACCGAAATGGCAGCAACTGCGACGGCCGTAGCGCTGGAAGACACGGATATGCCAGTTCCGCAAACCGCGCTGCTGACGCCGACAGATGACGCGCCGCCTGCACCGTCTGTCGATGGCACGGCTACCGCAACAATCACGGCGTCCGCTGAAATGCCAGCAACCGTGTCGGCCACCGCACAAGTAAAAACCGATGCGCCTGTCTGGCCTACTGGGCAACTAACGCCGACTGCAAAAAATCAGGTTGAAGCAATCGCTACAGCGCTTGTTGCGATAAGAGCACCGATCATGGAATCAACGCATGTTTCTGCTCAAGATGATGAACAGCGCGATCCATCCAAAGACGACACTGTAGTCGCGACAGACACGCCGACAGATGACGCGCCGCCTGCACCAACAGTCGATGACACGGCTACCGCAACAATCACGGCGACCGCTGAAATGCCAGCAATCGTAGCGGCCACTGCACAAGTAGAACCCGATGCGCCGATCTCGCCCACCAGGCAGCTAACGCCGATTGATGACGCGCCGCCTGCACCGACTGTCGATGGCACGGCTACCGCGACAGTCTCGGCGACAGAGGAGATTGCAGTAACCGTACCTGCCACTACACAAGTAGAAGTCGATGCGCCGATCACGCCCACCGGGCAGCTTATACCGCCAACAGAAGACTCGGCACTCGCACCGTCTGTCGATGGCACGGCTGCGGCAACAATCGCGGCGACAGAGGAGAGTCCCGCTCGTGCGACTGCCGTAGCGCTGGCAGACACGGATATGCCAGTTTCGCAAACCGCGCTGCTGACGCCGATTGATGACGCGCCGCCTGCACCAACAATCGGAGACACGGCTACCGCGACAGTCTTGGCGACAGAGGAGATTGCAGTAACCGTACCTGCCACTACACAAGTAGATACCGATGCGCCGATCACGCCCACCGGGCAGCTTATAACGCCAACAGATGACGCGGCACTCGCACCGTCTGTCGATGGCACGGATACCGCGACAGTCTCGGCGACAGAGGAGATTGCAGTAACCGTACCTGCCACTACACAAGTAGAAGTCGATGCGCCGATCACGCCCACCGGGCAACTTATAACGCCGACAGATGACGCGCCGCCTGCACCATCAGTCGAAGACCGGGCTACCGCGACAATCACGCCTACGCGACCGCAGGGCGTCATCATGGGCACGGCAACAATCTTGCCCACTCCGACCGCATTACCGCGCCTGGTTGCGGTGCTGCTGCCAACGCCGACACTGCGTGGATCGGGCGAACGGGGACTGCTGGATAGCTGTCGGGTTCGCAATGACTGGCTTCAGTATCAGGTGAAGCCCGGCGATACACTCTACGCGCTGGCACTGCAAAGCCAATCCAGCTTGATCGCGCTGCGAGAAGGCAATTGCTTCAATTATGTGCGGGGATTGCTGCCAGGCGAGAATATTCTCTTGCCCAGAGCACCGATCTTGCCAGAGCCGTCTGCGCCTTCACCCGCTGCTGAACGAGATTACGCCGTGGTTGGCTGCAGCGCACGTTCGGTGGCATTCGTCAGCATCGCGCCCATGTCGGAACTTGCAAATATTGTCGCTGTAGGTGGCAACGCTGCTGTACCGCCCGCTGGCAGCTATCGACTATTGATTAGACCGGGCGGGTCGCTGGACTACGCGCTTTATTTCGAGTCGCCAGGGTCAAAGCAGGGCGAGGTATTGGGCTTGCTGAACACAGAAGTCTTCGGGGCGGGCTTATACTATTTGCGTTTGGAGGTGCTGGATGCGGAAGGTGCACAGGTCAGGGCAGGCTTTTGCGAGATTCCATTGGTTTTCCGAGCGCCATAGTCGCCAGTCCGCTGTGCCAGTCTGGGCATGTTAACCACGGATAGCTGATGCGCACGATTTCAGTTTTGCTCGGTCGCTTCGTTCGTTTGACGCTGTGGGTAATGCTGGGGGCACTCATGTTGGCGCTGGGCTGGACCCTGCTGCAACTGGCAGAGCTTGCAGCCACAAATGTCGCTGTGAATGAGAGCATCAATTCGCGCCAAGCTGCTTATCGTGCCACAGCCACCGCCATGGACAGGGCAGCCGATGCCGAGACCGGCAGTTTGCATCCTCGCTGGGGGTTCGTCTTGCTACAAGACGCGCCGCAGCAGCCGACCGTGATCCAATCGCCAACACCGATACCAGAAATTGACGCGCCCAGCACGATCCCGCTTCCCGCCCTGTTGCTGCCGCCGAATCCGACAAGCGCGGTCTTGGCCGGCACACAAGTGCCCCCGCCTGCGCAGAAAATCATCCGCGACCACAGCTTGGTCAACATCGCATTGTTGGGCGGCGACAGCGAACTCACTGCCGACCAATTTGTTCGCACGGACACGATGATCATCGTCTCGCTAAACCTGGACACCGGCGATGCGGCGATGCTCAGCCTGCCACGCGACCTCTTCGTCTATATGCCGCACGGCAACATGGGGCGGTTGAACACGGCGTTTGGCATCGGCGAAGTTCGCAATTGGCAGCCGGGCGGCGGTTTTGGTTTGCTGCGTCAAACGTTGTTTTACAACTTCGGCATCAATGTTCACTATTACGCGCTGATTAATTTTAGCGCATTTGAAGCTATCATCGATCGCCTGGGCGGCGTGGACATTGCTGTGGACTGCGCCTATCGCGACTATTACCCGATCGACAGAGATAAACCCAGATCGTCGAATCCCGATGACTATGCCTTGCGCACGCTGCCGGTCGGCTATCACACTTTCGATGGATTCGATGCGCTTTGGTATGCCCGCACGCGGCGCAATACCAGCGACTTGGACCGCGGCCGCCGCCAGCAGATCTTGTTGCGGGCAATGTGGCGAGAAGCTCGGAAACAGGGGCTGCTCAGCGCCATTCCCGCCTTGTGGGCAGAGCTGACCAGCCTGGTTGAGACCGATATTCCTTTTGATTTGATGCTGCGTTTGCTGCCGCACTTGCTCAATCTTGAACTCGGCAGCATCGAGCACTTCACTTTCCAAAGCGACTTTCACATGAGCGAATGGAAAGCGGCCGATGGCGCGCATGTGCTGCTGCCCGTGCCCGATCGGGTGCACCGGCTCATGCAGAACTTTTATACACCGCCATCGCCCAACCAGGCATCGCTGGCCAGCCCATCCATTGGCGTCTATAATGCATCGGGCATGGAAAATTGGGATATCGTCGCCAGCGAACGCCTGCGCTGGGATGGATTGAACGCCATAGCGCTTGGGGCATTTGACGATGAGCAGCCCAGACAAAGCAGTCAACTCGTTGATCATGTGGCCGCGCAGAAAGGCAGCCTTGTGTCGCTTCTGCTGCCCGCGCTTAATCTATCCGCCGAGCAAGTGAAGATCGATCCCAAAGCAGACCGCGCATTCGACTATCTGGTCATCCTCGGTCGTGATTATGAGTCCTGCACATTTGGCGTACTGCCCGTCGATGAATGACGCGACTTTTCAGGGCAATCGCAGCAAAATGGATCCCTGCGCAAGTTACTAGCTGCGAAAACTTAACCACCGAGTACACCGAGGTTTTTTGAGTACACCAAGAGGGAAGCTATAGATTTGCGCAGTGATGCAGCAACCCGCAAGCCGAAACGGGTGGAATCGGAATCTTATTCCATCGTAAGGTCAGTCATTAGCGCCGCAAATGTACAAAGCACAGCCCTTATTCGCATGGCTGTTATCAAACTCTCTGTGTACTCCTCTTTTGCTCGGTGCACTCGGTGGTAAAACATTTAGTGCGATTGCCCTACGCGACTCGGGCCCGAGTCTTGGCATGCGGGCGAGAATGTGCTACACTTGTCGCAGTGTCGGGGTATGGCGCAGTCCGGCTAGCGCGCTTGCATGGGGTGTAAGAGGTCCCCGGTTCGAATCCGGGTACCCCGACTGATGTCCAAGAGCCCGCCACCTGGTGGGCTTTTTGCTAGAGAGGAGTGTGCCCATGCCGCAGCCAAATATCCGTCTGACTTCGCTGGCGAATTGCGCAGGTTGAGCCTCGAAGCTCAGTCCGAGCGAATTGGCGCAGGTTCTGCGTCCACTCAGCCAGATCTTCCAACAGAATGACCATCCGCAGATCCTGGTTGGCTTGAGCGAGCCCGATGATGCCGCTGTCTACCAGCTGGATGCAGAGCGCGCCATCATCTCGACTACCGACTTCTTCCCGCCGGTGGTGGACGATCCCTACGATTTCGGCGCCATCGCGGCAGCCAACGCCCTGAGCGATGTGTATGCCATGGGCGGGCAGCCCTTGCTGGCGATCAACCTGGTGGCATATCCCGATGATCTCGACATGGGCATATTGACGCAGATTATGCGGGGCGGGGCGGACAAGGTCAAGGAGGCGGGCGCAGTTATCGCCGGCGGCCATTCCATCACCGATGCCGAGCCGAAGTATGGTTTGTCGGTGACGGGCGAGGTATCGCCACAGCGCATCATCCGCAAATCAGGAGCGCAAATCGGCGATCGGCTGATATTGAGCAAGGCATTGGGCACGGGCGTCATCACCACGGCGCACAAACGCGGCATCGTCAATGACGAGCATCTGACGGTGGCTGTGCAGTCGATGGCGCGGCTGAATCGCAATGCCGCCAGACTCGCGCAGCAGCACAAGGTCCACGCCATGACCGACATAACCGGCTTTGGGCTGGCGGGGCATGCGCTGGAAATGGCGCGCCTGAGTGGAGTCTCATTCGCGATCGACATAGACAAGTTGCGCACGCTGCCCGGCACGATGCAGTACGCGCGGGATGGCGTCTTCCCCGGTGGCCTGCAGCGCAATGCCGACTATTATGGTCAGTGGGTCAGGCTGGACTCGGCTGTGGAATCCTATCGCGAAGCCCTGCTCTACGATCCGCAGACTTCGGGCGGCTTGCTGATGGCGGCAGCTCCACAAAACGCCGATGCGCTGCTGGCTGATTTGTTGGAAAGCGGCGAGGCAGCCTTCGCGTTGGGCGAAGTGGTGGCCGGCGCGGGAGAATTGCTTATCCGGGGATAAGGTCCAGGTTGCGGCCCACCGTCTCAAAAGCGACCAAAGCGCGATCCAGGTGATGCTGCTGGTGCGTGGCGATATAACTCGTCCGCAGCAGCGCCTGGTTTGGCGGCGTGGCCGGCGGCACGACCGGGTTGGTATAGACGCCTTCTTCGATCAGCGCCAGCCAGGTCAAGCCAGTGCGAAACTTCTCGCCGATTTTGACTGGGATGATCGGCGTCTCGCTGTTGAAAGTGTCGTAGCCCAAGCGCTTCAACCCACCGCGCATGTAATCGGCATTCTTCCAAACTTGCTGGACATGCTCCGGCTCGCTTTCAATGATATCCAGCGCGGCCAGCACGGCAGCCAGGTTGGGCGCGGGCAGGGCAGCCGAGAAGATCAGCGAGCGCGCATGATGCTGCACATAATGGATCACATCGGCGCTGCCAGCGATGAAACCGCCGATGGAGGCGAAACTCTTGCTGAATGTGCCCATGATCAGGTCGACCTGGTCGGTCAAGCCAAAGTGCGCGGAAGTGCCGCGTCCGCCGCCAGCCATGCCGATGCCATGCGCGTCATCCACCAGCAGACGAGCGCCATGTTGCTGACAAATCGCGACGATCTCGGGCAAGTGCGCGAAGTCTCCGCCCATGCTATAGACGCCATCGACAATCACCAGCTTGCCCGCATCGTCAGGGACGCGGCATAGCACCCGTTCCAGGTCGTCGATATCGTTGTGTTTGAAGCGCTTCATCTGTCCGCGCGACATCGCCACGCCATCGACCAGGCTGGCATGCGCGTCTTTGTCCAGGATCACCACATCATTTTTGCCCAGCAAAGCCGAGACCGTGCCCAGATTCGTCTGATAGCCGGTCGAGAAGACCAGCGCCGCCTCTTTACCAACGAACTCAGCCAGACGCCGGTCGGCTTCCAGGTGCAATTCCAGCGTGCCATTCAAAAAGCGCGAGCCCGTCACGCTGGTTCCATAGCGCCGCGTCGCTTCGATAGCGGCATTTTGCACGCGCTCGTCAGTGGTCAAACCGAGATAATTGTTCGAGCCGAGCATGACGACATCTTTGCCTTCAAAGGTCGCCGTTGTGCCTTCGGAGTTGCTAAGAGCGCGGAAGAAGGGATAGATGCCCATCTCCATCGC
>DAOUJB010000097.1:0-4072 GCA_034423155.1 Anaerolineae bacterium
TGTCGATCTGCATCTGCGTCAAGCCGTTGGCCAGCACGCCCAAAATCAGCACGCCGACCAGCGTGCCCAGCACATTGGGCTGCGCTTCTTCGTTCATGGTCATGCCCAGAAAAACCGCTGCGATCGCTTGCAGCATCAAGCCTTCGCCCTGGGTTGGATGAGCGGTCGAAAGGCGGCTGAAGAGCATCAAACCCGCCACCGCCGCGCCCAATCCGCTGATGACGAAGCTCAACATGCGCAGCCGGGCGATGCGTATCCCGCCAAAACGCGCCGCTTCTCGATTGCCGCCGATGGCATACAAGCGCCTTCCGACTATCGTGAAGCGCAGAATGACGAAGACCAGCGCCAATGCCAGCGCCGCCAGCAGCGTCAGGTTGGGGATGCTGAGCTCGCCAATCACGATCGCCCCGCGCCCGAAACTGGAAAACTCGGTGGGGATCACGCGACCATAGATAGACGCGCCGCCACTGGTATACAGCGCCAGGCCGCGGAAGACCGTCAATGTGCCCAGGGTCGCCACAAATGCCGAGATGCCCACGCCCGCCACCAGCAGCCCGTTCAGCGCGCCGCCCGCCACACCCACCAGCAGCGCCAGCGCGACCGCCTGCCCCACACCCGCGCCCTGTTGGAATGCGCTGCCCGCCACAATCCCAACCAGGCTGGCCATCGCGCCCACGCTGAGATCGAAGTCGCCCGTCACCATCACGATGGTCATGGTGAAAGCCACCACGCCCAAAATGCTCATCTGGCGAGTGATATTGACCCAGTTGGGCAGGGTCATGAATGTCGCCGGGCGCTGCGTCCAAAAGAAGAGCACGATCGCCAAAAAGCCGATCAACGTGCCATAACGGCGCAAGAAAGAAGGCAGATGGAGGCGCTGTGGCAAGGCGGTTCCTGTTGCGGTCGATCGGTTAAGGCTGCCAATTGGTCGCCAGATTGTAACGCATCAGGCAAGCCCCCCGCTGTCCCCCCGACAAAGAGTCGATGTAGGGGCGACTTATCAAGTCGCCCGCTTTGAATCCAACCGCAATTCGGCGGGCGACCTGGTAGGTCTCCCCTACATGTCGACGCGGACAGCTTGAGCCCCCGCCTCGAACATCATAGACAGCAGGGCGCGCTCGTCCAGATCGGCTGTGGACGCTTCGGCAACCAGCCGCCTGTCGCGCATGATCAAGATGCGTCCGCACAGCGCCAGCAACTCGTCCAGTTCCGATGACACCAGCAAGATGCCTGTGCCGCCCGCCGCCAGCTCGCGGATGAGTCGATAGATATCGCGTTTTGCGCCCACATCGACGCCGCGAGTCGGTTCGTCCAGCAAGACCAGTCGCGGCTTCGCCAAGACCGCCCGCGCAAACATGACCTTCTGTTGGTTGCCGCCAGAAAGCTCGCGCAGGCGCTGCTGTATGCCCGTAGCGCGCAGCTGCACCGAGCGGCTCAATTGCTGGCTGCGTCGGTCTTCTGCGCGGCGGTCGATCAAAGCCAGCCAACGGCGGAAGCGATCCAGATGCGGCAGCGTCATATTGTGGCTGATGCGCCCGCCCAGCAGCAGCCCCTGCGAACGCCGCTCTTCGGGCAGGTAGGCGATGCCCTGCTCCCAGCACGCAGCCGGCGCGGGATTGCGCAGCGCCACGCCGTCCAGCTCGATCGTGCCAGCCCGCAGCTTGTCGATGCCCATCAGCGCTTGCAGCAGTTGCGATCGGCCCGCCCCCGCCAAGCCAGCCACGCCGACGATCTCGCCCGCGCGCAAATGAAAACTGGCAGCCAACAGCGCATCGGTCTGCAAGTCGCGCACGCGCAGCAGCGGTCGGTCATCAGTCGATTCGCTCGGCGCATGGTCGGCGACCGGGGGCAGGTGAGCGGCGCTCGCGCCCGTCATCTCGTGGATGATTTCGCCGGCGCTGGTCTCAGCGATTTTGTGCGTGTCGACCACGCGGCCATCGCGCATGACCGTCACGCGCTGGGCGATGCGAAAAAGCTCGTGCAGGCGGTGCGTCACCACCAGCAGGGCACAGCCACGCGCCCGCAAACGCTCGATGACCGCATAGAGCAGCTCGGCTTCGGCTTGGTTGAGCGCGGCGGTCGGTTCGTCCATGATGTAGACGAGCGGCTGCTGCTGCACTTCATCCGCGCCGATGAACGCGCTGGCAATTTTGACCAGCATGGCATCGCCCGGGCTGAGCAGCGATGCGCGCTGACGCAGGTCGATGTGGTCGATGCCCAGCCGCCGCATGGCTTCTCGCGCCAGCCTGTACAGCGCCGCCCGATTGACAAAAGCGCCACCGATGCGGGGCAGCGGGTTGTTGAGAAAGAGGTTCTCCGCCACGCTGAGCGCCGGCACGATCGCCAATTCCTGGTGGATGAAGCGCAAGCCCAGCCGCCGCGCCGCCGCCGAATCGGGGATCGTCACGCGCGCGCCATTCAAACGCACTTCCAGCGAATCGGGCGCTTCCAAGCCAGCCAGCAGCTTGATGAGCGTGGATTTGCCCGCGCCATTTTCGCCGACCAGCCCCAGCGCCTCGCCGCCATGCAAGTCCAGCGCCGCGTCAATCAGCGCCGGTATGCCCGCGTAGGCTTTGCTGGCCTGGCGGATTTGCAGGTGCATGGGCTTGTTCCCCCAGCCCCTCTCCAAAGAGACAGCGTAGGGGCGAGGCGGTGACTCGCCCATTTAACCCCTCCCCCAGCCCCTCCCCGTCAGGACGGAGAGCGTAGCCGATACCTGCCTCCCCCTGACCCGTCGGGGGGACCGAGGGGGGTGGATTAGCCCATCAAGTCGGCTTGGGTTAGCAGACGCGCGGGCACATAGTGGTTGACCTGCGCGCTCATCATGCCGCCCAGATGCGCCTCGACCAGGTCGGCCACACGCGCCGCCATACCACTGAAGTCTTGCGCGACAGTCGCTTCGAAGTTGCTGCCGCGCGCGATGGCATCACGAGCCTGGTCGGTGGCGTCTATGCCCACGATGACGATGCCTTCGTCAGCGCGCCCGGCGTCTTCGATAGCTTGCAGCGCGCCCAGAGCGGGATCGTCCCAAGCTGCCCAGACCGCCGATATGCTACCTGCTTCGGGATGCGCCAGCAGCACCGCTTCCATGGCGTTGCGCGCGCCTTCCAGCGGACCATTGTCAAAGCTGGGCGTGATAGCGTCCATAATGCTGATATCGGGCGTGTTGTCAAAGATGGCTTGGGCGATCGCGCCGCGCTTCTGCACGGGTGGATAGGGCTCGAAGATGAACATCACCACATTACCCGCGCCGTTCAGGCGGTCGACCACATAAGTGGCTGTCTCGGCGGCCATGGTATAGCCGTTGCTGGTTACATTGGTGGCCAGCAGCGGATGCGCGCCCGAATCCAAGCCAAAGACAGGAATGCCAGCATCGGCGGCGGCCTGCAAGCCGGGCTCGATCTGCGTGGGATCGACATTGATAACAATGGCATCCACGCCTTGCAGCGCGACATCTTCCATGCGGCTGACCAGGGCGGCGATATCTTCGCTGGTATCGATGACATTGACCTGCCAGCCTTTGTCGGCGGCGGCGGCTTCAAAGCCTTCGACCATCAACTGTGTGCCGGGCTGGGCGAGGAATGGCGTCATGACGGCGATGCTTGGCGCGTCTTGGGCGAAGGCGGCGCCAGCAAGGGCGAGCAGCAGGACGAGGAGCAACGAAAGTTTGCGCATGAGAGTCTCCAGAGTGCTTTGTGTACGCGAAAACCTATTGTAACCACAAAGATGCGAGGAACGCTAAGCTGCTCGCTAGAGAAGTGAGACCAAGAAAGTAATGCAACAATATGAAGGAACGTCGTAGGGGCGATTCTTGTATCGCCCACATGGTAAACGGAGGCTTTTTGGGCGAGACAAGTCTCGCCCCTACCGCTTTCGAATCTGAGCGGTATCCCCTACTGCATATCTAACTTGGGATTACTTCTGTGCCCTCTGTGGCGAATCAGCCGCAATCGCCTTGTATGTGCACATAGTCGGCGCTGATCCAGCCCGAAACGCCGTGATACTCCACATTGAACCAGTTCGGCGAGCGCGTTTTTACTGCCAATGTCTCATTGATCAAAACAACGCCGAT
>DAOUJB010000098.1:0-8327 GCA_034423155.1 Anaerolineae bacterium
GTGCGCGAGATGCTCAGCCAGCAGATAGAAGTGGTCATTGCGCCGAATATCCGGCCTGCGGGTGCGGCGCTATCGCTGGATGGGCTACAGGCTGCGCTGGCAGAAGCCTTCGACTCGCACAAACGGCGTCTGCCGGCTTTTCAGCGTTTGGCTGCCATATCCGATTCGGGCATTATGCCGACAGCGCGCGGCATCGAGACCATAGCAGCCTACTTCTCGCGCGTGGAAAGGCAGGAGGTGCTGGCGGTCGATGTGGGCAGCGCTCGCACGCTGGTCACGCTGGCGCGGGCTGGCCGGGCGACCAGCATCTTGTGCAGCGATATCGGTTTGGGACACAGCGCCGCCGACACCCTCGAGCGCGTCGGAGAAGACGAACTCGCCGGCTGGCTGCCGTTTCATCCGCGCAAAGGCGAGCTGGCGCAATACGCGCTGAAGAAGGGCTTGCGTCTGGCGCATGTGCCGCTGGATATGCGCGAGCGCTATATCGAATACGCGCTGCTGCGGGCGGGGCTGCGTTATGCGCTGGCCCAGTTAGGTGACTTGCCACAACCGGGCTTGCTTCTGCTGGCGGGTGGCACATTGGCTGCCAGCGACCAAGGCGCTTTGAGTATGCTGCTGCTGGCGGATGCGCTGGATTGCACGGGCGTGATGCAGGTCAAGACCGACCCCTATTTCGCGCTCTCGGCATTGGGAGGGCTGGCTTCTGTCGCGCCCGATGCGGTTGTGCAGCTGCTGGATGGCGGAATTCTACAGAACGCGGGCAGCTTGATCCGTCTGGCTGGCCAGGCGCCAATCGGCGAGACTGCCGTGACACTGCGCATCAAGCGGGCAAACGGCGAATCCAGCCAGGGCGAAGTCAACGCGGGCGATGTCTGGCACTTGCCGCTGGCGGGGGCAGAGCAGGTCGAATTGCGGCTGCAAACGCGGCGCGGCGTCCACCTGGCGGGCAAACGACGCTCGTCCCTGCGCTTGACGGGCGGGCGCGGCGGACTGCTGGTCGATGCGCGGCTGGATGCGCTGGCGCAAACCACGGCGATGACAGAGCGGGCTTTGCTGTTGCTGCGCTGGTATGCTGCCGCGAGCGGACAAGATCACCAGGTGGCCATCCCCGAAAGCTGGCTCGCGCCCCCTGAAGACTAGCGCCTCTACAACCCCTCCCCCCAGCCCTTCCCCGTCAGGACAGCGAGGGTAGCCAAAGCCTGCTTGTGGATGACCTGTCGGGGGACCCTGGGCAAGCGGACGAGTCGGTGCCACGCCCCTACGCGCGGTTGCTGCGGAGACCGAGGGATTTATTTGACCGCGCCCATGGTCAGTCCATAGACCACATTCTTGCGGATGAACATGGCGAGGAAAAAGATCGGTAGCATCACCACCAGGCCAGCCGCCGCCATCTGCTCCCACATGATGCCGCGCGCGCCACTGGTCGTCATCAGCGCCACCTGCATGGTACGCATCTCCCGCCCGATGATCAGCGCGAACAAGAACTCGTTCCAAGACATGATGAAAGCGAAGACCGACGCCACCAGAATGCCCGGTCGGATCAATGGCAGCGAAATGAAGAAAAGCACCTGAAAGTCATTGCAGCCATCCACATAAGCCGCTTCTTCAATTTCGCCCGGCAACGCATCTACAAAACCCTTGATCATCCAGATGGCATAGGGCAGCACGATGGACATATTGACGATGATCAAACCCAGCTGAGTCCCCAGCAGTGGACGATCGAAAACCTCGATGCTGCGGAAAAGCGTGAAGAACGGGATCGCCACCACGATGGCGGGGATGAACTGCGTCGTCAATATCCATATCAATAGCGCGCGGTTGCCCAAAAACAGATAGCGGCTGAAAGCGTAGGCGGCGATGGTCGCCAGCGGTATGGCGATCAAAATTGTCGCGCCAGAAACCACCACGCTGTTGACCACGCTGGGGAACATGTTGCGCCCGACTTCGCCCCGTTCGCGATCTGTGCCGGCGTTGATAAGGACGGAGGTATCGGAGAAGATGATGCGGAAGTTGTCCAGCGTCGGCGAGAAGACGATATCGGTGGTATAGGCTTTCTCCTGCGGTTTGATCGAGGTCAGCGCCAGCCAGACGATGGGCAGCATGATGAAGAAGATGATCAGCAGCAGCGCCGCCGTTTCCAGCAATTTGGCCAAAGACGGGGACTTGGTCATGGCTTAGTCCCGGTTGAGCACGAGCGCCACATACAGCGCCGCGCAGATAGTCAGCACGATGACGAGAATGTAAGACATCGCCGAGGCATAGCCAATATCAAGGCTGCGCACAAAGCCCATCTGGTGAATGTAATAATTTATGGTCTGCGTCGCGCGCACGGGGCCGCCGCCGGTCATGGTTACGACCTGGTCGAACATCTTCAGCGAGAAAATCGTCTTCAGCATGGTTACGATCAAAATGACCGGTCGCAGCAGCGGCAGGGTGACGCGGAAGAAAATCTGGGCGCGGTTTGCGCCGTCGATGCGCGCCGCTTCGAAGATCTGCTCGTCGATCGAGCCCAGCGCGCCCACAAACATCAAGGCGATCAGCGGTGCCCAGCCCCAGGTCTCGCTCATGGCCAGCATGAACAGCGCCCAGAATTTGTCGCCCAGCCACACGATGGACTCGCTGATATAGGGGATGTCTACGAAAGGCAGCGCGTTGAACAGCGACAGCAGCGCATTCACGGGTTTGACCAGCAGGCTGTCGATGAGCAGGTCGTAAACCCCATAATTCTCGTTGAGCATGAAGCGCCAACTGTAGCCTTTCAACGCCGGGCTGACCGCAAAGGGAAAGATCAACAGCACCTTGGTCAGCGTGTGCAGCCAGCCGCCTTTTTGCACGATCACCGCGATGAACAAACCGATGACCACCGACAAGCCAACGCTGATGACGGTGAACCAGAAGGTCACTTCCAGGCTATTGATAAAGCGGGAGTCGCCGAAAGCTCGCGCGTAGTTTTCCAGCGACAGCAGACTCCAGTCTATGCTAAAACCGCCCTCGCCGATCTGGATGGCGAATTGCGGAGCGCGCCGCAGGTTGTAGTTGTGAAAGCTGTAATAGAGCGCAGCCAGCAGCGGGTAAATCGTCGTCAAGACGATGACGAGCAGGGCAGGTCCGATCAGCACCCAGGGGACCCAGCGTTTTTTACGCATGAGCTGCTTTCTCCCCCTCCCCAAACCCCTCCCCCATAAAGAGGGAGGGGCTATTTGCCCCAGACTTGATTTGCTGCTCCCCTTCCCTCATTTTGGGGGAAGGGGCTGGGGGATGGGGGCTTTTCGCTTGCTTAGCCGTCGTAGTAGCCGGCCATTTCCATGACGCTGCGCACATCGTCTGCGCCACGGTCCAGCACTTCTTGCACATCCGCGCCGGCATCGGTGGCCAGCTCGTTGATCATCTCGGCCAGATAGGGGACGATCTCGGTGTATTCGGGGATGAGCGGGATCGTCCGCGCATTCGCCAGCACAGCCGAGGCCACGCCCTGCAAGCCATTGTGCACTTCGTTGACTTCTTCGTCAGCCAGCACCGACAAGCGCACGGCGACATTGGTATCCAGCGCCGGGTCTTCGGCATCCAGCACGATGCGCCGCTCGGTGATCGGGTGCGTCAGCCACTTCAGGTATTCCAGCGCGGCATCGCGGTCGTCCGACTGCGCCAGCACGCCGACTGGCCACAGATAGCCATAAGACGCCGTATCGCCACCAGCCCAGCCCGGCGCAGGCGCGAAGGCAGCGTTGTCGGCGACTTCGGGCAGTTCCGCGTTGGTCATGCGGCTGGCCATCCACCACCAGCCCACAAACATGGCGGCGCGCCCCTGCACGAGTTCTTGATTGGCTTCCTGCTCGTTCCAGTAACTACGATTTAGGAATTAATTGGCCACGCAGACAGGGCGCACACTTGCAAGTTACAAAGGGATGCCGCGCCAGCATCAGTCAGCTAACACTTGCTGACGATCATATAAACGGCGATGCGCACAAACGATATTAGGAAGATTCTTGAAAATATGCATTGCATATAGAATAAAATGAGAGTATACTAGAATAAAGGACCAGCCTCTTGAATTAGTATATGAGCAAGATTCAAACTCCGCGCAAAATCAGAGCGAGGAAATCATATGAAGGGGATGTTGATTGGAATTCTGTGCCTAGTATTTCTTGTCTCATCGATGGCGAGTCAAGCGCAAGAGTTTGATAGTGGCTCCGGCGCATGGACAAGATCGATAAAAACTCACTCTTGTACAGCATTCTATCAGAACTGGTATTCGACATACAATGCGATTATGCAATGGCAACGGCATAACAATTGGTCGCATTGGCATGTCATGCCTCCTGCTACTCATATGTGGTCTTATCTGCCCGAAGGTGCATACAGCTCTGGCTGGGTTAGCCATGAGAGCCACAAATTAACGGTCGAAATTTATCAACCTGGTGTAGGTGTTCTTTCGCGCCGTAGCTGTTAATTGCGCCAAATCTGGGAAATCCACACCAACTGCAGTTATTGTTACAAGGGAAGAAAGTGCCGATTCGTGACTTTGCATGCCCGAATTTGCAGCTTCTACTATCTCTGTTCTTCCTACAATCGCCACGCAGATACTTTGGAGTGATCAATAACAGAGAGAGATCAACCTACTGGTGAGATCGGTACAGTAGAATTCACCATTTGGTGTGAGCCAAGTCCTGATTTGTGAGTGGCTGTGGCGGAAAAAACTTTGACATTCCCATAGTTCACCACTCCAGCGCGGAATCGGGGATGCCTAGAAAATCGGATTCCAAACGAAAGTTCCACCAGCCCGCGCGACCGTGCCCAGCCCGGGGAAGTCCAGGTGATAAAAGAGCGTCAAGATCTGCCCCTCGGCGCATTCCTGCAAAACTCGCCGCCGTGTCTCGACAGCAGTTGCGCCATCGCTGTCGAAGCCGAAATGCCAATCCAGATGCACCAGTTGAAAAGCCTGATGCAGCAGATCGACCACATGCAGCAGCCGCTCGCCTTGCGATTCCAACAGCAAGCCGGCGTGTCCCTGCGTGTGCCCAGCCAGGTCGACGACCGTTACGCCCGGCGCGATCTCGTCTCCGGCGCTCGCGAAGGTGAAACGGTCTTGAAAGGCGCGAAAACGCTCCAGCAGCGCTTGATCCGCGGCAGCGCTCGAGGCTGCCCAACGCGTCGTCCATTCGTCCCATTCGGCTTGAGTCGTGATATAACGCGCTTCTGAATATACAGGCGCGCCAGATTCGTCGCACAAGCCAGCGATATGGTCGCCATGGAAATGCGTGAGGAAGATGATGTCTATGTCGCCAGGCGCAAGACCCATTTTGCCCAGCCCGCGCAATACGCCGCCCATGCCCGGCGGGCCCGCCTCGCCAAAGCCGACATCGGCCAGGATGCGTACGCCGCCGCTGTTGATCAGCAGCAGGTTCAGGCTGCCGCTGGGCTCGTCATCACCAAGCGCCGCATCGACATCGGCTGGATCGGCATTGGGATAGCGCGCGATGACACTGGCGCGATCCATGAAAGCGCTGCCTTCTTGCAGCACGGCGCATTCAAGCTCGCCTATCGAGAATTGATGCACGGACATATCTTATCCCCCTCGAAGCCTGTGATGATCGCGAATTGCGGCGGCGCAATCGTAGGCGCAAGTGCCCCCAAATGCAATAGCTGCTGTAACCCCTCCCCCAGCCCCTCCCCGACGAGTCAGGGAGGGGAGTCAAGGTATGTGCTTCCCCCTGACCTGTCGGGGGGACTGAGGGGGGTTGAATGCCTCCCCCTGACCAGTCGGGGGGATTGAGGGGGTCTTCTTTAGGCGCTGCCCAGCGTCAATGCCGTCAGCAGGAATATCATCCCCGCGCCCATCCGTCCCAGAATGACGGCCAGGCTGGAGTCGGCGAGCACGCGCAGCAGGCAAAAGAAAAATGCCAGAGACGCCGGCAAGACAATGCCGTGCCAGAGCAATTGGTAGGCCTCCCCCAGCGCAGCCACAAATACCAGCAGATGCAGCAGAGTCGCTAAAGCGCTCGTGATGATGATTCCCGCCCATGCGCCCAGCCGCGATCGCAGCGTCGGCAACAGCAGCGCCTGGAACACCAGCGTCTCGGCGATTGGCTGGGCGAAGACCGCCAGCAGCGCGCCCAGCACGATCATCTCTCCGCCCTCGGACAAACCGAAAATCGTTGGCATGGGCAAGAAGCGCCCGCCCAGCAAACCGATGACCAGGTCCAGCGTCAGTCCAATGGCGACTCCATAGAGTAGCGCCAAAGCCAGAGGTTGCTTGCCGCGGCGCAATTTCAATGCCTGCCAGCTCGCGGGACTGCTGCGGCGGCTCACCAGCACAAAAATGCTGCACAAGCCCATGCCCAGCGCCCAGCTGAACATCAGCAGAGCGGGTGTCGGCTCTGCGCTGCCCAGCACGATGGATGCCAGCGCTGGCCCCACCACAGTCAGACACGCGAACAGCGCGAGCAAAGCCAGCATCGCGCTCGGCAAACCCCAGGGCGGTGGCTCTTCCACGCTGGCGAGCTTTTGGCGCAGGCTCATTTCGCGGCGGTCGTCGGTCATGCGAAAGTTCTCGTTTTTGTGGACTGGTCTGCGCGCAGTTCGCTTTGGCGTCTGGCGTGGCTGTTCCTCATTCGCCGCGCATCACCCGCTCATATACAGCGAGCGTCTCTTGCGCCGTCTTGCGCCAGCTATAGCGACTGGCCAGCGCCAGCCCTTGGTTGATCATGGCATCGCGCAACGGCTGCTGGATGAGCAGGGCGATGATCGCGCCGGCCATTGCCCGCGCATTATCAACGATGTAGGCGGCATCTTCCAGTATCTCCTCAAAGACGATTGCGTCGGAAGTAACGACCGGCGTGCCCGCTGCCATGGCTTCCAGCGCCATCAAACCGAAGCCCTCATACAGGCTGGGGAAGACGAACACATCGGCCAGGCGATACAGCGCCGGCTTGTCCGCCTCGTCAACAAAGCCGATCCAGCGCACATAATCATCAATTTGCAAGCGTCGGCTATATTCGCGCAGGTCGGGGTAGAGCTTGTCGTCGTAGGCTGGCTCGCGCCCAGCGATGACCAGCGGGAATGCCTCACCATCCGCCTCGCCGACATAGGTATAAGCCAGCAGCAGCATATTGACTTGCTTGCGCCAGTCGAATCCGCCCAGATAGAGCACAAAGCGCTCGGGCAAGTCGTACTTTTCGCGCACGGCTTCATCGTGCTGGCTGCCCAGCCGCGGGTGAAAACGCTCGTCCGGCGCAAGATAAGTTACGGCGATCTGCTCATCGGCCATGCCCAGTTGCTCTTCAATATCCAGCTTGGCGGTCTCGCTGATGGTGATGAGGTGGCTGCTGCCTCGCGCCGCCGCACTGACCAGCGAAGTGTAGAGGCTGGTGAAAAAGCTGCTCTGATATACGGGGTAAAGCAGCGGGATGACATCCAGCACAGTCGTCACCAGCTTGACCGGGCATGCCAGCGGCGTGCCCCAATAAGGCACATGGGCGATATCGGCATGCAACAGACGGGCGGCGCGGGGGAAGGCGCGCTGCTCAAAATAAACCTTGCCCGGTTTGCCGCTCCATCTGCCCGCATTGACCGCGCGCACGCCATTTGGCAAGTCGGCCGGCGGCTGGATGTGTGGCGGCAGCACCAGCGACAAGTCCAGCTCGGGCGCGACCTTGCCCAGGCTCGCCAGCAGATGCCGCAGGTATTGTCCGCTGCCGGTGGCGGGTTGATCCCAAAACCAGCCGTTAATCGCAATGTGCATGGGCGTTCACGCGACTTTCAAAAAAAGCGGTGCAAGACAAGAAGTAGATCCAATAAAGTAATGCAACAAAATGAAGGAATGTCGTAGGGGCGACTCTTGAGTCGCCCACATGGAAATCGGCGGCGTTGTGGGCGAGACAAGTCTCGCCCCTACATGTTCCGAATATGAGCGACGTTGCTCGGTTGCGCATGACAAACTTGTTCTTACTGGGACTTTGTCCGGAGCCGGTTCTGGCGCGTCAAAGCAACTGCTGTTGGAAGTAGGCGATGATCTGGTCGATCGTCTCGTCCAGCGGGGTGGTCGGTTGCCAGCCAATCGCCTCGCGGATTTTGTCGATGCTGGGCACGCGCCTGCGAAAATCTTCAAAACCCGCTTGTTGATAGGCTTGTTCGTAGGGCACCAGCTGGATCTCCGAAGCGCTGTCGGCTCGGTCGCGGATGCGCTGCGCCAACTGCAAGATGCTAATTTCTTCTGTGCTGCCGATGTTGTAAAGCTCGCCAATGGCGCTGTCGGTTTCTGCCAAGCCCTGGATCGCCGCGACCACATCATAGACATTGCCAAAGCAGCGCTGCTGGTTGCCATCGCC
>DAOUJB010000099.1:0-9950 GCA_034423155.1 Anaerolineae bacterium
CTGAATTGCATTTCAATGTCCATATACTGGTGCAGCACGGGCTGATAGCCTGTCGCCATGATCACCATGTCCAGCTCGAGGTAGCTGCCGTCCGCCAGCTGCGCCCCGCGCGCATCAAAACGAAGCGGATTGCGCGTCGGCACCACCTGTCCCTCGCGGATGGCGTTGATGAGCTCTGGACCGCGATAACCGACAGCCGCCCCCGAAGGCGAATCTGCCGACCACAAGCCGAAATTAGCCTGGTTGTATACGATCGCGCCGGTGTGTCGCTGCAGCCAAGCGCAGATATCCGCCGGCAGCCGCTCGCCCAGCAGCATCCAAAAGTGGCGCGACATGCCATACGGATAGCGCGGGCGCGAATCGACGCCGCTGCGAATCGACAGCCAGACGAAGCCGCCAGCCGCCTCGGGACCTGCTGCCACAGCAATATCCGTGCCACTGGGTCCGTTGCCGACCACCAGGACGCGCTTGCCCCGCACTTGGCGCGGCTGACGAAAATCGCGCGAATGGATGACCTCGCCGCCAAAGTCCGACAAGCCTGCGATCTGCGGCAGCTGGGGATTGTCAAACACGCCCGTGGCCGGGATGACGGCGCGATAACTGTGCGTGCCTTCGCTGCTTTCGACCTGCCAGCAGCCATCAGGACGCGGCGCCACCCGATGCACCTCTATGCCATATTCGACAGGCAGCTGTTGCTCGGCTGTCCAGGCGACCAGATGCTGGTGATATTGCCTGGCGGTGGCGTACATGCCCCAGCGCAGCGGAAACTTGCGCCCGGGCAGGTGGCTGTAAAAGCGCGAGGTATTCAGCCGCAGCGAAGGATACAGATTGTTCCAGGTGGGCGCGAGCGTCTGCGTGCGTTCGATGATGCGATAGTCGATGCCCGCCTTGTCGAGCGCATACGCGGCGTTGATGCCAGCCGGACCCGCCCCGATCACCAGCACATCGGCGGTCGGCTTCATGGCTCGGGCTGCCGTGAACTGGCTGTGGCGGTGCCGCGCACATAAAAGTGCAGGCGCGTGGGCGCTGCTTCGTAGGTCGCGGCGAAGTTCATGGCATCGGCGGTGCTGCGAGGACGCACATATTCCAGCGTCTCGTGGATCAAACCACCGATCCATTGCGCCTGAAAAGTGGCTTCTTCGTTGTATTCGGCGACCGGGAATGCCACCAGGCCGGCTGACATGCCCGCGATCGCCAGGCTGAACATGATTGCGGCGATGCCCGCGAAGACCAGCAGCGCGCACCGATTCGCCTTGCGGATGTCACGGCGTCGACCCGCCAGCTCATTTGCGCGCTCCAGCAGCAGATCGCTCTGATAGCCAGCGCAGAAATCCAGCGGACGCAACTTTGCCAGCGCCGGCGGCAGCTCAACAGCGCCCGTCAAGATGGGCAAGATGGGCGTGCCCTGCTGCTGCGCCCGCGCGATTTCGCTTTGCACGGACGGCTCGGCCAGCGCGGCAGCCGATGCCAGCACGATGAGCAGCGATTGCGACTGCGTTGCCTGCTGGCTCAGGTCGGCGCGGATGCTGTGGGCGAGCGCCTGGTCGGCGGGAGCATAGGTGATGCGGATCATGGCTTTGCGCGCAGCTCGTTTGCAGGCGGCGAACAGACGCGTATTGTCGCAGACACCCGCCGGGATTCACAGGGGGAGCATATAGCGCGACACATCCACAGACTGCGCTGCAGCCAGCGCCTGTGGATCGCCGATAGGCAGCCACCATGACGACTCGACAACTTCGACCCGCTGCCTGCGGGCGATGGCGGTAATCATATCGGTCAATTCGACCTCGCCACGCGCAGAAGGCGCAGGCGAATAGTCAAACACATCTTGGCGCAGCTTGTAGGCGCCGATGCTGCAAGACGCGGGCGTCGGATAGCGGCCGGCTGGCGGTTTCTCGTCAATGCCAATGAAGTTGCCCCGCTCATCACGCTGGATCACGCCATAACGCGGGTAGTCGGCGCGCTGCATGGACAAGATGCCAAGCTCTGCCCGGCTCAAGGCTAACAGCGCAGCCCGCGGGAAGAGATCGTCGCCATTGATTACCAGGAAGTCGCCGCTGCGCAGATGTGGCTGGCAACAGCGCAAAGCATGCCCCGTGCCCAGTGGCGCCGGCAGTTGTTCCACCAGCGCGTAGTCGGCGAAGAGGCGCTGACCCGCCATGAACTCAGCGATCTGGTCTTTGCGATAATGCACGACCACGAGCACGCGACTCACGATGCCACGCAGGCTTTGCAGCGACCATTCCAACAGGGGCCCGCCTTGCAGGCGCAGCAGCGGCTTGGGCGTTTCCAGAGTCAGCGGGCGCATGCGTTTGCCCTGCCCCGCCGCCAGGATTATGCCATCCACAGGCCAGCGCGCTCAACGCATTTCATCGTAGTAGGCGCTGTCGCCATCGTCATCTTCGGCGAATTCGCCCTCGCGGAAAGACGGGATGATGGCATCGTCTTCGCCGTACAAGTCGTAGTAGCTTTCAATATCCTCATCGTCCAGGTCATAGCCTTCGTCAGCCAGCTCGGCATCGCCCAGCTCAATATCGACAAACTCTTCCAGCAGCGCATCGTCTTCGTCCAGCAGATCGCCGCCGGCATCCTGCTCGTCAGTGAGCTCGGCTTCATCGGAATCGTCCAAGCTTTCCAGCGAGACCAGTTCGGGCTTGAAATAATCGGCCAACAGCGAGCGAGCGGTCTGGTGGAAGTCTTCGGTCTGCTCAAGCAGGCTGTCGTCCAGTTCTTCTTTATCCAGCGCCGCGAGTTCTTCCGCCGAAGGTTCGCCGATGTCGTCCAGATCGGTGTTTGCGCCGCCACGCAGCAAATCGAGCAGAGACTTGCCCGGCGGTTCATTATCGGGTGGCGCGATTGGCAGGGGCGGCTGGCTGGACATGTTCGTCTGTCGTTCTCCATCAATGCGAATTCAAGCTACTACTGACTATACCGCAAAAATAGCGGTGTAATCGCATATCATCGGTCAGTTCCGGGTGGAATGCGGTCGCCAGCAGATGACCTTGCCGCACAGCCACGATGCGCCCATCGTCCAGCCGCGCCAACACAGCGACCGGCGTCTCCACCGCCGTGACAACTGGCGCGCGAATGAAGACAGCATGAAATGGCGGGTCGCCGATTTCTGCGATGGCCAGGTCTGTTTCGAAGCTATCGATCTGCCGGCCGAAGGCGTTGCGGTCGACGCTGATATCCATAGCGCCGAGGATAGGCTGCTGCTGCCTGCCAATGTCCTTTGCCAAGAAGATCATGCCCGCGCAGGTGCCCCAGGTCGGCTTTGCTGCGGCGAATTCTCGTAGCGGCTCGATCAATCCATAGGCGCTGGCCAGCTTGCCAATGGTTGTGCTTTCGCCGCCGGGGATGATCAAACCATCCAGCTCGGCCAATTGATGCGGCAGGCGCACTTCTACGGCTGTGGCACCTAGGCGCGCCAGCATCTTGCAGTGTTCGATAAATGCGCCTTGCAAGGCGAGTACGCCAATGTTCATTGCTGTCCCTGCTATGGATGGTGTCGGCAGATTCAACCACATCTGCCCGCTGCTATACAGGGCGCGCTGCCTCGAATTGAGCTAATTGTCTTCGACATGCACGCGGATCAGGCGCGCCAGGCTGTGCCCGATGATACGGAATTCTCGCTCCAGCTTTAACTGCATGGGGCCATCAAACGGTGCCACATGGATGACTTCGCAGCGCCGACCGGGCAGCAGCCCCAGCGCTTCCATGTAGGCCAGCCGGTCAGATTCGCGCGTCGTCAGGCGGCTGATGCGGATGCGCGCGGCTTGTTTCAGTTGCGAAAGCGGCACATCGGTTGGCGGCGGCAGCGTGCCATCTGCGGACGGGATCGGTTCGCCATGTGGGCAAGTCGTGGGCGCGCCCGTCATCTGCTCCATACGCGCGACGACCTTCTCGCTCAGCCCGTCGCTCAGTCGCTGCGCCTCGGCATGGGCATCCAGCCAGTTGATGTCCATTGCCTTCACCAGGAAGACTTCGGCGATGCGCTGGCGGCGGATGTGCTTCAAGGCGGCGATGCGCCCGGCTTCTGTAATGGCGATGCCTTGATACGGTTTATGCCGCAGCAAGCCCAAATCGCGCAGGCGATTGACCATGCGGTTGACAGCTGGCGGGCTGATATCCAGCGCCTCGGATAGCTGTGAAGTGCTGACATGTTCGGTTGGCTGCGGCTGCCTGTCCAGCAGGCGTACGATCTCGGCCAGATAGGTGCGCATTTTGCTGCTGAGTTCGGTTGTCGTGCCGGGCACAGGGACTAGACTCCGCGTTCCAGACGCAAGACCAAACGCTCGGGCAAGTCATAATCGCGCATGCGGCTTTGAACAGCCTCGATATCGTAAGGTATGCGGCGGTGTTCAAACAAGTCGCTTTCCAGATCGAGGATGGCATAGGCGGCATCGGGATTCTGATCGCGCGGCTGGCCGATGCTGCCGGGATTGATGATCTGACGGTTGCCATTCAGCGCGAGCTTGCTGAAATATCGCGGCGGATCTGTGCGCGCTTCGCCCGTGCCAGCCACCTCGCTGTAGATGACCGGCTGGTGCGTATGCCCAACCAGGCAATAGGGCGTGTCGAAATGCAAGAAGTTGACCGCGGCGATGGCTGGTTCCAAGATGTATTCCCAGATCGGTTCGCGCGGGCTGGCATGCACCAAAGTGTATTCGCCGATGACGAAGGTGACGGGCAGGTCTTCGAGGAAGCGCGTGTTTTCTGGCGTCAGGGTGTCGCGCGTCCATTCGGCGGCCCGGCGGGCATCGGGATTGAAGGTGCGCACATCGAGCCGTTCCAGCGCCGCCCAGTCGTGGTTGCCGGCCAGGCACAGCATGGGCAACTCTTGCAGCCGTTCCACGCATTCGTTGGGGTCGGGTCCATAGCCGACGACATCGCCTAGGCACCAGACAAAATCCCACTCGCCTCGGCAGTCCTTCAGCACAGTTTCGAAAGCTGTCAGGTTGGCGTGAATATCGGATATGACCAGGATGCGCATGAATGTCCTTCGCGACGCATGATAGCACCTCGCATCTTACCATGCTTTGGGAGTCAGCGCGACAGTCAGCCCATTATGCCGCGACCAAACCTACAAAAAACTCAGTCGCAATTCCCCAGCGGACTGACATGCTCGGCGCTGATCCAGCCTCGGTCGCCATGATAATCCACATAGAACCAGTTCGGCGTGCGTTCGAATGCCGTCAGCGTCACATCGTAAGGGATGTAGTATTGGATATTGCCATCGGGCGCGTCGCGAAAGTTGAGGATGTTGTGCGTGGACACCATGCAGTCATTCAACGCGCGCGTGCAGACCTGCGGCTGGGCGGATGCAGCCAAGCCAGGCGGGGGACCATGGGTCGTGACGATCGCGGAGGCTCTGCCATACATGCCGCCATCCAGCGTGACATGCAACACTTTGCCTTCGTAATCGGGACCCACCGAGACGATGACATCCCTGTTTTCCGACACGAAAATAGCGGCGCGGCCATCGGTCGAGCTGGCGACCAAACCAGCGCAAACGGCATCAATCTGCGCCTGTGTCGCCGCAACCATGAAGAAGCCCCGCGATTGCTCGTCCAGTCTCCAGACAGCGAGCGCGCTATCGTGTCGAAAGATGCAAGCCACCGACCCGACAGGCACGGCGTCCGGCTTGCCGTCGCAAACTTCGGCTGGCGGCCGCGGAGCCGGTTGAGCCGGCGATCTGTCCTCGGACGGCGCCGGGTCCGCGGCCCGCCTGGTTGGCACGAGGAACTTCATATCTGGCGGGCAGTCGGCGTCGCGGTTGTCAATCAGCAGGCTGAAAGGATCAAAGATATCGGCCGGATCATTGCTGTCGAAGGTGATGCAGCCTTCCAGCGTCGTGCTGGGATTGCCGTGCGCAAAGATCACGCCCGCATGGAGCGCGCCAACGCCGCCGGTATTGCCGCGGAATACGCTGTCGCGGATGCTGACCTGCGCCGACTTCTCCACCCTTATCGCGCTCGAGGGCGGGCCAACGCCGCCGCGGAAGACGGGGTCGTCGATGCCGAACTGCTCTGCGTCGACTTGTCCATCCTGATCGCCCGGGTTCGGGAGTTCGCCTGCGAAAGCGTGATTCTCGATGAGTGTGTTGACGACGCTGAAGACGCTGTCCTGGAAATGGAGCGGGCCCGCATTACCGCGGAAGATGGCGTCGCTGATGGACATGTCTTTGTCTAGGAAAGAGACGATAGGGGAAGCGGTCGCCCCGCTGAACACCACGTTCTTCAGGCTGAAATCGCCCGCGACCGCGATTGCCGTCCCGCCAGCCGCGGATGCGTCGATGGTAAATCGGTTGCCCTTGATGACGACATTCGACTCGTAGGGAATGTAGAGCCGATCGGTCAGGGCGCAGTCGCTCTTCAGGTCGTAGACATGCTCCCCGTAGATTAAACCGCCCAGGGGCAAGCCGCAATCCGAGATCGGCGCCTGCGGGTATTGCATGATAGCGCTGCCGCCGTTGCCCACCGCGCCACTGCAAGGACCTGTGCTAATGTCAACGATATCGCCGTTATAGATCCGCGGAAACACCCCATCGACTGTGAGGCAGCCGCTGAAGGTGATTCTGCCCTTGGTCGCGAGCTCTTCCACATCCAGGCGGTAGTCATCGTTGGCGCCGATGGCCGCATTGCCTTGCGTGATGGCGCGTAGCGCGATGTTGTTGATATTCAGGCTTACCGGCCCGATGGTATGTATTGCCGTCGGAATGCCAAAATCAGTTTGGGTATATTCGCCAGTGACTTCCTCGAAGAGCAGATTCGACAGCGTATGCGTGACGGCGGGTCCCGTTGTATTGTCAAACCTCAGCGCGCTGCACGTCGTTGAAATAAAGGTCACATTGCTGATCGTGGCTGAATACGTTGTATTTCGTATATGGACTGCCGCCCCGCCCTGTCTGCCGCCGTCCTTAATCGTCACATTATTGAGATTGAATTCGGCATTGCTGTTGACGATTATTGTGTTCAATCCTGAAGGAGTAGCTCCACATTCATTTGAACTGCCGATGATCGTGTGCCCGCCGCCGTTGATCGTGATGGTGATTTTGTCGGCGTTCGCGGTAGTTGTGCCGAAGGCAAGCGTGCCCGTCAGCGTACAATCGGCTGTCAGCGTGTAGGTCGTCGAGACTTGGACCGTGGCGCCCGCGGTCGGCAAGCCGCAGTCCTGCGCCAGCGCGGGAACGGTTGGGATGGCGAAGAGCGCGACAAACAGGCAGATCAAGGCGAATGCGCGCACGTTCAACATGTTTGATTTCGCTTGATAAATAGTTGTGAAATAGTCGGGGGATTATTCATGCGGCGTCCACTCCGAAGCGCTAATGGGATAACCAAGAAATAATACTACATAATGGATAAAGTGCAAACAATCGTGTCGCCGCGGCGGGGAGCGAAGACCGCTAACTCAGCTTATAATCAACGAATAGCGTGATAATTTGCGCGCCAGACAAGATTCGAGGGGCGACCATGCGCGAACATTTCTTGGACGACAGCGTCATCCAGCCTTTTTGGGATAATTCAGTCGAGCCGCGACTGGAGATCGACAGCGGCGACATTGTGGTATTTGACTGCGCCGAGGCGAATGGACAGATCGAGCCGCATTGGACAGTCGCCGATTACGAGCGCGTCGACCGCAGCAAGATTCATGCGCTGAATGGCTCGGTCTGGGTCAAGGGCGCGCAACCGGGCGATGTGCTAGAGATCGCCATCCTGGATATGCGGCACAAAGGCTGGGGCTGGTCGGCGCACAGGCCCGGAAATGGCTTGCTGCCAGAAGACTTCGACTACAGCTACCTGCACCATTGGCGCATCGAAGGCGAAACCTGCTATTCCACTGAACTCGACCATATCAGCCTGCCATTCGAGCCGCATCCGGGCGTGGTGGGTGTTGCGCCAGCCGAGCCGGGGCGCTTCAACACATTTCCGCCGCGGGCAAATGGCGGCAACCTAGATGTGCGCGATATGGTCATCGGTTCGCGCATATGGCTGCCCGTGCTGGTGGAAGGCGCGCTCTTCGCCACTGGCGATTGCCACGCCGCGCAAGGCCAAGGCGAAGTCTGCGTTACGGGCATCGAAGCGCCCATGACCGTGACGATGCGCATCAGCCTGCGCAAAGACCTGAGCTTGCGCGAGGTGCAGTTGCAGCGCCCCAGCCCTATGAGCAAGCTGGACACATGCGGCTATCACATCACCACCGCGCACGGACCCGACCTGATGACAAATGCCAAGAATGCCCTGCGCTACATGATCGACTGGCTGGTGGCGTACCAGCGCATGAACCGCAGCCAGGCTTATATCTTGTGCAGCGTAGCCGGCGATTTGAAGATCAGCGAAATTGTCGATGCGCCCAACTGGGTGGTGTCGTTTCATATGCCGCTGGCGGTCTTTGCCGCGTAGGGACTACCGATTCTTCAGCCACATAGCCCAATAGACGGGGCGGCTGAGCAGCCAAAGCAACAGCATATGCCAAACGCTGTGATGTTTGCGCGTGTAGACCAGCATGTCGCGGAAGAAAATGCGTGTGGCCAACCAGTTGCGCGTCGATGACTTTTCGTGATGGACGATGCGCGCCGCCGCCAAAAAGCGCATCCGCCCGCCCAAGCGCCGCGCCAAATCTTCTTCGGGAAAATACAGCAGCAAATCCTCGTCCAGCCGCGCATCCGCCCGCCGCAGCATGGTGCAACTGCCGGGAATCGCTGCAATATCGCGGTCGCTTTGGCGATCCCAATCGGCATAGACCAGCTCGGCATGACGCTGCTTTTTGCGCCGGGGCCATAGCCAGCCCAAGGGCGTGTAATCGAGCAGCAGATTCTCGAAGCTCGGGATGCCCGCGCAAGTTGCCTGTATCGCGCCATGCGGATAGACCAGCTGCGCCGTAACGCCGCGGTAGCTTTCGTTTTCGCGCAGGAAGCGCAGCATTCGCGCCAAAGCATCGGGCGAAACTTGGGTATCGGGATTCAGCAGCAGCACATGATCGGCTGTGGCGGCCGCGCTGCCGATGTTGTTGCCGCCGCAAAACCAGCTGTTCACGGTCTGCGCATGCAGCAGAACTTCCGGAAAGTCCACCCGCACCAGTTCGGCGCTGCCATCTGACGAGGCGTTGTCCACCACGATGATCTCCAGCGTCAGACCCTGGCTGCCGCGCAGAGAAAGCAGGCAATTGCGCAACAACTCGCGCGTGTTGTAACTGACGATGACTACCGAAAGATCGGGCTTGGCTGGCTGCTGCAGAATGGTGTCCTTCTCTGTAATACCAATAAAGTAATGCACAACTGAGCGATGCTATTCTGATTCGAAATCTGTAGGAGCGATACTTGTCTCGCCCAAAAAGCCTCCGTTTACCAAGTGGGCGATACAAGTATCGCCCCTACGACGTTCCTCCATATTGTTGCATTGCTTTATTGGTTTCACTTCTGTGCCTGCTTTGCCTTTAGCGCCCGATGCGCTCGCGTTGGAAAGCCAGCGCCGCCTGACGAGTTGGCAGCGCAGGAATCGCGCCTTTTTGCAGGCAGGTCAGCGCGCCGACCGCATTGGCGAAATCGAGGATCTGCGGCAGTTGCTCGCGCCAGTCGTCGCTGTGCGCCAGGATGCCAGTCAACATCGCCGCGACGAAAGCATCGCCTGCGCCGGTCGTGTCCATCGCCTGCACCGCATAACCATCCGCTTTGATGCAACTGCCATCTGGCAGGTGGGCAGCCGCGCCAGCCGCGCCATAGGTGACGCAGATCAGCTGCATGCGCTCGCGCCAGAGAGAGCCGACATCGTCGCCGCCAGTGAGAAAGCGCAACTCTTCTTCGCTGATCTTGAGCAGGTCGGCATATTCCAAGCCCGACAGCATGCCGGCTCTGGCAGCGTCCGCGCTCGCCCACAGCGGCAGTCGCAAATTGGGATCGTAGGAAATGAACTTGCCTGCCGCCAGCGCATGGTCAAGCGCCAGCCGCAATG
>DAOUJB010000100.1:0-5795 GCA_034423155.1 Anaerolineae bacterium
GCCACTGCCGAAGATCCGCGTGCTCATCAGGCACCTCCTGCGGCGGCGTCAGCCACCTCTTTGACCGCCTTCACGATATTGTGATAGCCGGTGCAGCGGCAGATATTGCCTTCTAGGTAGTGGCGGATATCGCCTTCAGACACGCCGGGGTTATCGCGCACAAAGGCGGCCGAAGCCATGATCATGCCGGGTGTGCAATAGCCGCATTGCAGCCCGTGGTTCTCCCAGAAAGCGGTTTGCATGGGGTGGTGTTCGCCATTTTCTGCCAATCCCTCGATGGTGGTGATGTCTGCGCCATCGGCTTGGGCAGCCAGCAAGGTGCAGGCTTTGGCGATCTTGCCATTGACATGGATCGTACAAGCGCCGCACTGGCTGGTATCGCAGCCGATCTTGGTGCCTGTCAGGTCAAGGTCTTCGCGAATAAAATGGACCAGCAAGGTGCGCGCCTCCACATCGCGCGAGACAGCCTCGCCGTTTATGGTCATGGATACATTCATATCGTCCTCCTGCGCTAATCAGCCAAGTGCTTCGCGTCGTACAATAGCCATTCAAATTTGCGCCAGCAGCGTATGCTAGGCTTGTCGCCAGTATAGCGCGTTCTGTGTCGCGCCGCAAAAAGTCGCCCACGCGGGTGCAAGCGTTTGCCCACCCCAAACTCATTACACACACCCCCTCGGTCCCCCCGACGGGTCAGGGGGAGGCAACCCCCCTCGGTCCCCCCGACAGGTCAGGGGGAGGCAACCCCCCTCGGTCCCCCCGACAGGTCAGGGGGGAAGCTGAACCCTTGATTCCCGCTCCGATTCGGAACATGTAGGGGCGATACTGATATCGCCCACAACGCTACCAGTGTACAAGTGGGCGATACAAGTATCGCCCCTACGACTTTCGTTCATATTGTTGCATTACTTTATTGGTCTTACTGAGGCACAGAGATAAACCTTTGCTTTTCTCTCGGTGAACTCTTTCAACTCGGTGTACTCGGTGGTCCAGTTTTTTTCATTACTTTCTTAACTTTACTCTGACCTTATTTGCAGGGTCTTACAGGAACTGCGCCAGATGCTGCTTCCACAGCGCAGCCAGCGTATGCGTGCCGTGTCCGCGCGTCTGGTCGCTGATGGGCAGCAGCACATAGCGCGCGTTGGGCAGTCGCCGCATGGCCGCTTCCATGATGCCCAACTCGGGCGGATTGACCTGGTCGTCGGCGGAGTTGATCGCCAGCAGCGGCGTGCGGATCGTCTCCAGCCCGGGCGCGGGGTCATAATCTTCGCTGGCGGCGAAGGCGTAGAGCATGTCGTTGGCATCCAGCACGCCGGCGGCCTGGCGAATGCGCTGCGCCAGGAACGAATCGGCGGCATCGCGAGTCGGCGCTTCGTTCTGCCAGTGCAGCGGGCAACTGGTCATCATGATCAGCAGGTGAATGGCGTTGATGAGACCGGGCGGCTGCTGTGCATAATCGCCATTTTTCCAGGCCGGGTCGTTGCGGATGGAATCCATGATCATCTTGCGAATCATGCGGTTGCGCCCGGCGATCTGGGCTGGCAGCGAGGCCAGCGGCAGCAGGCGCTCCATAAAGTCGGGCTGCTGCATGCCCCACAGCCAGGTGTGCATCCCGCCCATGGAAGTGCCCATGACGAGGCGCAGGCGGTCGATGCCCAGGCATTCCGTCAACAGGCGATATTGGGCGCGGATCATGTCATGATAGCCGTAGCGCGGGAAGCGCATGCGCAGCCCATCGGACGGCTTGCTGGACTTGCCGTGACCGATGCCATCGGGCAGGATGATGTAATGCGCGCGCGCATCCAGGGGCTGGCCTGGTCCAAATAGCTCGCGGGCGAAAGTCGGCTGCATGAACTGCGCGCCGCTGCCTGTCGTGCCATGCAAGATCAAAACGGCATTGCTCGTGCGTCCGTCTGCGTTGCGCCGCGGTTCGCCAAGGGTGCGGGCGTGAATGCGCAGCTGCGGGAAGACCTCGCCGCTATTGAAGGCGAAATCGCGAATGCTGAAATCGCCCGTACGCGGATCCAAGCGCCTCTCGCTTTCAGGTCAACGCGTAATCAAAGGCAGGCTGTATCGTCTGACGAAGGCGCGGAGCCCGCGCAGCATAACCACGTTGAATCCGCCCGGCGCGCCACCCTATCCTGTCAGCCGCCGCATAACTGCTTCAATAGGACCACGGCTGAAGCGCCGCCGCCAAAGATGAGCGAATACAATACATGCCGCATAGAAGCCCAAGGCATATATTAGAGAAACCGCCAGCGATTGTCCCTCATACCAGCCAAATAGTTCAATGAGCGACATTCCGATCACCACGTGGGCGACATAGAGCGTTAGCGCAATTTGGCCGGTTAGTACAAAGGATTGGACCCATGCCGCTGTTTGAAAATGCTCTGTTAGTCTGATGCAGATCACAATGACAAGAACAGCCGCTGAACTCGCCGATAACATATAGAATGGCATGGGCGGAATAGCGATACGACTGAAGAGCGTACTCGTGTAAAGGTGACCCCATTGAGGAGTGAAGGTAGAAATCAACAAAGCCGAACTCAGTTCTGCGATGACTAGAACAATGATGCTGATGACAGCCAGTCGATTTTGCGCCGGCTTTCTTTGTATATCCTGGCGGCCTACCCACATTCCCAATAGCAAAAAGGCCGTCCAGGGGACAAATGGATGCCACCCGTTGAAGAACATGTGCCTAAGCAAGCCGACGGGCGTCCAGAAATCTGTGTATTCCAAGGCTTCGAAATTCCAGCCCGCATTATAATCCAGCGCGAGTATCATCACCACAAAAGCGATGACAAATGCCAGCGCGAATATCAGCAATCGCCGGTCGGGGACATAGAGCGCGAATGCGGCAAAAGCGATATACAGCCCGTAGAAATGTAAAATGTCCGCATCATATAATGTTGAAAATAACAAGCCAAATAGAAACAGAAAAGCAGCGCGCTTCAATAAAAGGTTTCGGGTTTGACGGCGCTCTTCCGTTGAGTTGCCTTGTCTTGACCGCTTCGATAACAATGATATGCCTGCGCCTGCCAGCACAACAAAAGTGGCGGCAGCCCGGCCTTCCAGCAAACCTGCCAAGCCTGTGAGCCAATGCGGTCCTACATCACCCGCGCCCATCACCACCTTGAAATTGACAATAATCATGCCCAGCACCGCCAAGGCGCGGGCGAAATCATACCCAATAATGCGAGAGCGAGCGCGTTTTGGGTTGGCTTTCTCTTTGTGCGTTTCGGCAGTTGTCATTGAGTCCTTTTTTTGCAGTACAGCATCCTGATTCACACTCTTAACAGCGGCAGATTGTACCGTCTGACAAAGACTCGGCTGCCTTGGAGCATCACGAGATTGAATCCGCCCGGCGTCAGCGGATCGGCGAGGCCCTCGCGCACGCCGGGATAACCAGCCAGATTGGACCAGGTCGACGGGCAGCAGACGTACAGCACGCCATCCTCGTGCGCAACCGTCTGCTGGTGAATATGACCGTGAAACACACCGGTCAGCCGATCGCGATGCGCGCGCAGAAGCCCCTGGATCCGGTCGCCATTCTGGATGCGCATCTCCTTATCCAGCCAGGTTACCCCGGTCGCGATCGGCAAATGGTGCATGGCGGCGATGATTGGCTGGCCGCCGGCGGCCTCGAGCATATCGGCGAAAGACTGAATCTGTTCGTCGGGCAAGAGCGGCGCGTGCGCGTCGCCCGGTCCGTTGGTATCCAGCGTAATGAGACGATAATCGCCCAACTCGATAAACGCGTCGCGCAGGACATGCAGCTTGCGGCCATCGTGCAGATTCGCTTTCATCAGCTCGGCCGAATCATGATTGCCCGGCAGCAGGTAGACCGGTCCCGGCATTTGCAGCAGCAGCTCGCGCGCGCGCCGATAATCGGCTTCGTGGGGATCGGCGCAGACATCGCCCGTGTGCAGGATGAAATCAAAGGGGAAAGGCAAAGCCAGAATCGCTTCCAGCAGCAACTCCGCCCCGCGTTTGGGATGAGCGACGGAAGCCGGGATCCAAGGCGGATGATAGGCGGCATCGCCACTGATATGCGTGTCGCTGATGTGAAGGAAGGTCAGCAAGAGCGCCGCCTCGGATAAACAGAATCCAAGTAAAATGATTGTAGCTTGCTCGTTGCGTTTGGCATAGACTCCGTCTCTATCGCTGCGCCCGGCGCAGGCGCGCGCTGCTGCCCACCCGTTCCGGCATAAGCCATCAGGCAATCGCGATTGGATTCACCCAGGAGCCGGTCGCGCCGGTCAGTTTCAAGGGCGCGATGATCAGCAGAAATTCGTAACAGCGCGCGGCCGCCAGCTCGTCCAGGTTGAGATTCTCGACATGGGTGATGCCGCTGTGCACCAGCAAAAAACGATGCACCGCGTGGTCATAGGGTGGCATGGCTTCGACAGCCATATTGTCCGCGCCCACCAGCGTCATGCCCTGCTCGACCAGGCATTGCGCCGCCGACAGGTCCAGTCCGGTCTGGGCATCGCGATAAGCGGGGTCGCCCGCCCGTAGACGCGCTATGCTGCCCGTGCGCACCAGCACCGCCGTGTCCGCGCCGATCTGCGTGCCCTGCCGCGCTTGTGCCGCCAGGATGTCATCCGCGTTGACGACAGTCGCGGGTGGCAGCATGTCGACGCCTTTCAAGGCCGCCACATCCAGCAGCACGCCGCGCGTTACGATTGGCGGCATCTGCTCAATGCTGAGATGGCGCTGTCCGGCCGAGGTCGCGCTTTGGCTGGCTGGGATGGTCTCGCCGGCAGCGGCATAGATGCGCGGTTCGCCATTGGGGTCGGGGTTGCCTGCGGCATCTCGTTTTTCGGCGATGTGACAGAGCGCGTCGATGTGTGTGCCGACATGGATGGACATGCGGATGACTTCGGCGGCGGGGGCAGCCGGGTCGATTGTGGAGGGATCGCTGTGGCGCAGGTGCGGCGCGATCGAATAGGACTTCATGACTGCGCCGGGCGTCAGCATACCCTCCTGAAAATCGACGCCCAGGCTGTAGACTTCGCCAGTTTTGACCAGGCTCAGCAACTGCGGCGTCAAACGCGGGATGGGCAATTGTCCATAGCTGCTATGGGGCATGGCTGCGCGCTCCGGTTGGATTTGTCGCCTAGTGTAGCAGGTTGGGTTATCAGGGCGATCGCATTACCTATTTTACCACCGAGTGCACAGAGCAAAAGAGGAGTACACCGAGGGTTTGATAACAGCCATGCGAAACAAAGGCTGTGCTACTCAATTTCGGAAACCTGTAAGGCTTGTCCGCTACCGGTGCAAATTCGCAAAATGTCACCCCCATCCCCCGGCCCCTTGCCCCCATCAAGAGGGAAGGGGAGCAACAATCGAGCAGCTTAGTCGATATATCTGATGTTTTCTGCAATGCCATGCCGGAAATCCATGCGATCATTCGGCTTTAAGCCCCTCCCTCATTTGGGGGGGGGGGTTGGGGGTGGGGGAAATAGGGCCATATCAACATATTCAGGGTTCCCGGAGTTTCCAAGTGCATCTGCGAATCCCAAACCAGCGTGTCGTCAGCCACGGATACGGAGGCGGCGCTAGGGCAGGGTATCTATGGGCAAGCCGCTGGGCACGCTTTCGGGCAGGAAATGCGACAGATCTTGGGCGGCGGGGTCGGTCAAGGCTTGCAAGAAGCGCACCAGGTCGGCTACATCGGCTTCGCTCATGGGCATGCCAGCGCGCAGCGGTCGAGCCACGGAATGCGCTTGTCTGTCGAAGTCGTAGGGCAGCACTTGATCTTGCAGCGCCGGCGGCAGGTGCTGGCTGGGCGCATA
>DAOUJB010000101.1:0-6465 GCA_034423155.1 Anaerolineae bacterium
CGGCAAAATCCAGTCGCTGCTGGCGGAGGCGGCATGAGCCTGGCTGGATTGCTCGCCGCGCTGCTCTTGACGCTGCTGGCGTTGGCTATCGTGGCTTATCCCCTGCTGCGGCGACAGGCGTCAACCGGCGCCCGGCACAGCTCCCCCCGCGACCTGGAAACGAGCTATCAGCGCGTGCTGATCAACATCCGCGACCTGGACGAAGATTTCGCCACGGGCAAGCTGGATGCGCGCAGCTATCGCGATGAACGCGAAACCTGGGTGGGGCGCGGGATTGAACTGCTGCGCCAGATCGACGAGCGGACGAGGACGAGCGGCGCATGATGACCCACGCGCTGTTGCTGCTGCTGGCTTGCTGCCTGACTGCCTGCACGAACCTGAGCGGCGAGCCAGAAATCGCTGCCACGCTGCCGGCCGAAACCGCGAATAGCAGCTGGCAGCCAGATATCGGCAATGGCGCGAGACTCTTCGCCGAGCATTGTACGGATTGTCATGGCGAGGCGGGCGATGGCAAAGGATCTTTGGTATTGGCGGGCAGCGTCGACCAGCCGCTCGACTTGACTGACCAGGCGCTTGTTGCGGCCGAATCGCCGCTAGGGTTCTTCGAAATCATCACCGCGGGCAAGCTCGAAAACCTGATGCCGCCCTGGAAAGATGCTTTGAGCGAATCGCAACGCTGGGATGTGGCCCTCTATGCCTACACACTGCGCTATGACGAGGCGCTGCTGGCCGAGGGAGAAACGCTGTGGCAGCGGCTGTGCGCGGATTGCGCTGCGCCACGGACGATCCCGCCGTTGTTCAGCGATATCGCTTATGGACAGCAGCTGGGTTTGGCAGGAGCGCTTTCGGAAGAAGAATTCGCGGCGATAGCGGCTTATCTGCGCGCGCAAAGCCTGCAAGCGGCAACTGTGACGATAACTGGCGCAGTGCAGCAGGGCACGGCGGGCGGCATTGTGCCACCCGATACGATCGTGCAGCTGAAAGTTGGCAGTCCCCAGCGGGGCTACAGCGCGGCGGAAACCAGCATTGATGCCGGTGGGCGATTTCGCTTTGAGCAGGTGCAGCGCGCGGACGACCTCGGCTATGTCCTGGGCGCGGTCTACGCTGGGCGTCTTTTCAGCTTGCGCCTGCCTGTGGAAACGCTGGCGGATGAACAGACGCTGCACATTTATGATGTCAGCAACGACCCACGCGTCGTCAGCATTTCGCGCCTAGACTTGCGCGTCGATGCGGTGCGGCTGGAAGACCGGGGCGCTGGACTGGTTGTCGAGCAAGTCATCGGCTTTCGCAACGAATCCGACCGCATCTACACCAGCGGGCGCGGCTTTGATGACGGGCGCGAAGCCAGCTTGCTCGTGCAGCTGCCACAGGGCGCAGAATTGCTGCATGGTGCCGACACGAGTCGCTTTGTCTTGATAGAAGACATGGCGGAACTGCCATCTTCGCTAATCGACACGCTGCCTGTGCCGCCTGGCGAGCGACACGAGATCGCCCTGATTTACTTTTTGCCGTATGCGGGCGCGCTGGAATTCGCGCAAGATTTCAACAACCTGCTGGATGCCGATGTGCGGGTGACGCTGCCGAGTTCGCTGCGAATAGACGGCGCATTCGAGCTGGCCGAGTCGGGCGCGCTGAATCGATATGTCGGGCAGCTGACGGTGCAACGCGATCCGGCGCTTGGCTTCACGATAGCAGGCGATCCTTTCGCCACCAGCAGCGATAATGCGCAGATCATCACCAGCGAGGCGCTGATACCCCTGCTCATGGTCGCGGCAGTTGCGTTGGTATTGGCTGGCTGGCTGGCGACTTGGCTGCGGCGACCGGCTGCCACAAGCGCCGAGATAGACAAGCTGACACAGGAACTCGCCCAGTTGGAGCGCCAACACGATCAGGGAAGCATCAACCACGACCTCTATCAGCATCGGCGGCGCGAGCTCCAGGCGCGGCTGTCCGCCCTGCAGGCTGACCCAGCATGAGCGGGCGCGGGCTGATCGAAGTCCAGCGGCTGAGCAAGCATTTCGGTTGGCGGCCGGTCTTGCGCGGACTGGATTTTCTTGTGCAGCGTGGAGAGCGCGTGCTGCTGCTAGGCGCGAATGGCAGCGGCAAATCGACCTTGCTGCGTCTGCTGTGTGGCTTAAGCCGCGCGACCAGTGGTGTCATTCGCATCGGCGGCTGGTCCCTGCCCGAAGAGGCGCAGGCTGTGCGCGCGCAGATCGGTTTTTTGGCGCATCGTCCGCTGCTTTATGAAAATCTGACAGCAAGCGAGAATCTGGACTTCTTCGCAGCGCTCTATGGCATCGCACCAGCCGAACGAGCGCGTCGCCGCGACGACTTGCTGCAGCAGGTGGGATTGGCTGGGCGCGCCGATGGACTGGTGCGCGGATTCTCGCGGGGCATGCAGCAGCGTCTCAGCCTGGCGCGCGCATTGCTGCATCAGCCCGACCTGCTCTTGCTGGACGAACCCTATACGGGCTTGGACAGCGCCGGCTGCGCAATGCTCGATAGGTTACTGGCGGCTGCGTCCAATAGCGGCTGCACAATCATCATGAGCACGCATCAGTTGGAGCGAAAACCAGCCCATGTCGACCGCGCGCTGATTCTCGCAGATGGCTCGCTGGTCTATGACGGGCAGGTCAATAGCGATCTCGCCGCCCTCTTCCGGGATGCGACCAATAGCGCATGAAGACCCCATTCGTAACCGCCGTACGCGCCATCGTCAGCAAAGACTTGCGGGCAGAATGGCGCTCGCGGGAGCTGGTCAGCGCGATGGCGCTCTTCACGCTGTTGAGCGTGCTGGTTTTCAGCTTTGCTTTGGAGCTGGACAAGAGCGCGCGCGAAGAAGCCATCAGCGGCGTGCTGTGGGTGAGCTTGATTTTCGCCAGTCTGCTGGGCTTCAATCGCAGCCTGTCGTTGGAGCACGATCAAGGCAGCCTGGACGCGCTGGTGCTGGCGCCGGTGTCTCGCGCGTCGATATTCGTTGGCAAGCTGTTGGGCAACTTCTTGTTCACGCTGCTGGTGGCGCTGGTGCTGCTGCCGCTGATGACGGCGCTGTATGGCGTGCATCTGCTGGATGGCTGGGCGCTGCTGACGACCATTGTGGGCGTCTTCGGTTTCAGCGCCATTGGCACCCTGCTGGCCACCCTGGCTGTGCAGACGCGCTCCCGAGAGGCGCTGCTGCCAATTGCGCTGCTGCCGGTCTGCCTGCCCTTTTTGCTGACGGCGGTGCGCGCAACCAAAGGCATCGTGAGCGGCGCGCCACAAAGCGAGTGGCAAGTCTGGCTGCAGTTGCTGGCTGCCATCACCGTCATCTACCTGGTCTTTTGCCTGCTTCTCTATAGATTCGTGCTTGAAGAATGAGGCGGCTCGATTACAATTTTTCGTAGCCCATTTAGTTTAAGGCGATCAATCATGACACAAGGCGGGATAGATACGCCGATTGCAGCCAGCCCACAGCCGCGACTGTTGCGCGCGCTGACGATTCTGACCGCGCTGGGATTCGTCGGCACGCTGATTTTGGGGCTGTTTGTCGCCGGCACAGACATCCAGCAGGGGCAGGTGCAGCGCATTTTCTACATTCACATGCCGTCTTTTTTTGGCGCGTTCACGGCTTTTGGCGCGACCGTGCTGGGCGGCATCATCTACCTTTGGCGCGGCAGCGAAGCTTGGGATCGCATCGCGCTGGCTGGCGTCGAAGTCGGCTTGGCATTCGCGCTGATCAACCTGCTGACAGGCGCGATCTGGGCGCGACCGATCTGGAATACCTGGTGGACATGGGATCCGCGGCTGACCTCGGCGGCGGTGATGTGCCTGACCTATGCGGCTTATCTTATGCTGCGCGCTGGCATCGAAAATCCACAACGCCGGCGCAGTCTGATGTCGGTATATGGCATCTTGGCTTTTGTCAGCGTGCTGCTGACGCTGTTCATCATCCGCATCGTGCCCGATACCATCCATCCGGTCATCGTCGGCGCAAGCCCACAAAATGCGCAGGGCACATTCGAGGCGACCAGTGGCGTGGTGCTGGCGCTGCTGCCCAGCCTGATCCTGTGGCTGACGCTGATGCCGATCACGCTGATGTGGCATCGCTATCGGCTGGCGCTGCGGCAAGAAGCGGTCGATGCGCTCAAACTGAAGTTGCTGGGTGGATGATGTACATAGCGAAGCGAACGACGACATGTCTTCTGGCGCTGCTGCTGGCGCTGGCATTGGCGGGCTGGACGAGCGCCCAGGCCGAAGTGCCTTATTTTCAATCGGCCGACTTCAATGTGCCGATATTGGCCGGCTGGCAAAACCAGAGCGCGGATGGCGTGGCGCAATTTTCTTTTCCCGCGGCATCGGCGACCATCCGCACGACGATGGCAGCGGGCGCGGATGCCCAATCGGCCGCGGCTGACAACCTGGCTGGCTGGCTGGGCTTGACGCAACTTGATGCGCCGGTCTACAGCGGCAAGGTCAACCTGGCGGATGGCACCTGGCAGGTGCTCGCGCACGACATCGATGCCGAGCGCAGCGCCTCGCAACTGGCGCGACAAGCTGGCGACCGCTTCATCGTCATCACCTTCCTGGAAAGCGAACCCGCATCCCGCACATGGATGCTGGCGATTGCGCAGGCGGACGAGATGCTGGATACGCCCGAGCCCGAGATGGACGGCGCGCTGCAGCAATTGACGCAGTTGCGGCTGGACGACCTGGAAGCGGCCGGCACTTCTGCGCTGCCCGGCGGCGACTGGCTGGTCTTCCAAAGCGAAACGGCGCAGGCGGCAGGTAGCCTCTTCGGCAACGACAGCTACATTGCGCTGAAAGAAGGCACGCTGGGCGATCTAACGGCGCTGGCGGATGCCTGGCGAGGCACGCTGCTGGGCTTTTTCATCACGCCCGACAATTCGCTCTATCTGGGCTTGGGACTCGCCGTCAGCTTGCTGATATTGGCGGTGCTGATAGGCAGTTTCGCCTGGCGCGCGCGCGCATTGCAGAAAGACCTGGCGATGATCGAGCAGCTGGAAAGCGCCGACGCCAACTAGAGCGGGCAGTTCGCGCATTTGCGACAAGCTGTGCCGCTGCGCAACTATCGCGGGCTGCAGGCGTATAACATGGTAATTAGACAGCGCGAAGCAGGAGCGGCATGATGAGCGAAGAACAGAATCCCCTGCCAGACGAGCCAGTGAACGAGCCGATGGGTGAAGCGGAAACGACACCGCTGGAGCAATTCATCTATCACCAGCGGCGCGGCTTGGAAGAATTTGGCAAGGCGATGGAGTCGCTGCTGCCGCCTGGCTTCCGCGAGCATACCCAAGCGGCCGGCAACGAGTTCGCGACCGGCTTCCGCGTGCTGATCGATGCCGCCATCGACGAAATCAAGAAAGCCAGCGAGATGGAAGACCCCGATGCTCGCAGCGCCGCCGAACACGAACGCCAGGCGCATGCCAATCTGGCTTCTGATGACGATTCGGACAGCGCGACCGGCGGGACCAGCCGCAAGATCCACATTGAATTGGACGACTGAACCAACAGGGATTTGCAGCGAGCGAGTCACTGCTTCGCCCCCTGCCTCGCCTCAGCATCTTCCAATTAAGTATTGTCCCAACAGCAAGAAACGGCGTAGGGGCGACTCTTGAGTCGCCCACAGGTACACTTGCGGTGTTGTGGGCGAGACAAGTCTCGCCCCTACATATTTCGAATTTGAGCGGCGTTGCTACGAAACCCGCTGCTCAAAGCGGATGTTCAGGAATTTGTCTTCGAACTTGGCGCTGGTGATTTCCAGCTCTTGCAATTCATCGGGCAGCACGATATTGCGGCGGTAGGGTCCTACGCTCAGCGTGATCTCGTCGCGCGACCGGAACAAATCCAGCTGTTCTTTGCGGGCGAAGCCGATCGGCACACGCAGCAGCCAGCTCGCATCGCTATCCATTCTCTCCAGCTTGTGCACGACGCCATCGAACAGGCGCTCGGCCGGATTTCGGTCGCCATATAGCTCGTCTGCCAGGCGGCGCAGCATCTCCAGCCCGCCCATTTCTTCGCCAAATAGCGGCGCAGTCAGCAGAGGCAGGCTGCCAAATGCCTCGCCCACAAATTCGATATTTTTGGCTTGGCGCTGCTTCCAGACATCAAAGAAGGGATCGCGGATTTCGTCCGGGAAGACGCGGTTGACCAAGATGGCATCGGTGGCGTAGTCGTAGAGGTTGAGGTAGGTATAGGTGCGTTGGGTCTCGCGGATGACCATGCGCTCGGCATTGGTGACCAGGCGGATGCTGGCATGTTCGGGGTTGGTCAGCAGTTCGCGCACGCCATCCAGGGTATCGAAGAGCAGCTGCACTTGGTCCCAGGCATTTTCGGCGATATCAATGCCCAGGTCATTTTTCTTGCCGCGATTGAAAAGGCGCTGCACGGGGCGGATGACGCTGTCCAGCCCGCGGGCGATGCGCATCAGCCGCTCGACCCACCAGCGCGTCACATCGGGCAGGCTGA
>DAOUJB010000102.1:0-9205 GCA_034423155.1 Anaerolineae bacterium
ACGAGCCCATGGCCGGCATGAATGTCGAAGAGAAAGAAGATATGGCGCGCTACATCCTGGACATACACGAGCGCCAGGGCACGACCATCATGCTGATCGAACACGATATCGGCTTGGTCATGGATATCTCGCAGCGCATCGCCGTCATCAATTTCGGCGTCAAGATCGGCGAGGGCACGCCAGCCGAAATCAGCCAGAATCCAGCCGTCATCGATGCCTACCTGGGCGAGCAGGAGCATTGACATGAGCGCGCAGCCCGCCATTCCCTACCGCGATGCCGTGCCGGGCGAGGTATTTGGCACGCGCCTGCCCGACCAGCGGCGGCCCATCCCGCCCGAGCAAGATACGCTTTCGAAGGCTTTTCTGCGGCGCGTCGCCGAATTGGGCGCGGCAACCGCCCAACGCAAAAAACATTATGGCATCTGGCAAGAGTATAGTTGGGATGAAGTGTACGAACATGTCGTGCATTTCGCGCTGGGCTTGCTGCAGCTGGGATTGCAGCCCGCCGACACATTGGTCATCATCGGCGAGAACGACCCGGAGATGTACTGGGCGCAGATCGCCGCGCATGCCCTGCATTGCAAGACCTGCTGCGTCTTCAGCGATGCCAGCCCCAGCGACATCCACTATGTCATCAACGCCACCGATGCCACTTTCGTCTGCGCGCACGACCAGGAACAAGTCGACAAAATGCTGGCTATCAAAGCCGGCAATCCGCAAGTCCGCCGCGTCGTTTATTGGGAAGAGCGCGGCTTGTGGAGTTATGACGACGACTGGCTGCTCAGCTTCGGCGCGGTGGAGGCGATCGGCGCAGAGCAGCGTCCGCGGCAGCCCGAACTATTTGACGACATGGCGCGCTCGACCCAGCCCATGGACAGCATCATCCTCAGCATGACCAGCGGCACGACCAGCCTGCCCAAGTTCGCCGAGATCACGCACTTTCAGTTGGTGCTCGGGCATGCGATGAACGATGCCTATGTGGATACGCGCCAGTCGGACAATTGGCTTTCGTTCAGCCCCATGGCCTGGCTGGCCGAGCAGGCGTTTGGCTTTACTTCGCACTTGATCAACGGCGTGCAGATCAACTTTCCCGAAGGACCAGAGACGGTGCCCACCGATATGCGAGAGATCGCGCCGGCCGGCTTGCTTTTCCCCAGTCGCGTATGGGAGAATCTGGCGCGCGTCGTGCAATTCCGCATCAACGATGGCAGCTGGCTGAACCGGGCGATGTTTCGTTTGTTCATGCCGATCGCCTATCGCGCCATCGACCACGAAGACGCGCACGAGCCCGTGCCGCTGCCGCTGCGTTGCTTGCGCTGGCTGGGGGAATACGCCATCTTCGAGCCGCTGCGCGACAAACTGGGGCTGGTGCGGGCGCGCAATGTGCTGACGGCCGGCGCCATGCTCAGCGGCGACATCATCCGCTTCTTCCGCGCCATCGGCATCGAGCTGCGCCAGTATTATGGATCGACCGAAACCAGCGGCACGCTGCACCTGCGCGGCGATGTGCGCTTCGAGACTGTCGGCGTGATCGTGCCCGGCGTAGAGGTCAAAATCGCCGACAACCAGGAGATCCTCATCCGCACCCAGGCGCGCTTCAAAGGCTATTACAAACAACCCGACAAGACGGGCGAGGCGCTGGATATGGAAGGCTGGTATCACACGGGCGATGCCGGGCACATGGACGAAAAGACCGGCCACCTGATCTACCTGGAGCGCGTCAAAGACCTAATCGAGCTGGCGAATGGCGAACGCTTCAGCCCGCAGTACATCGAGGGGCGCGTCAAGTTCAGCCAGTATGTGCAGGATATGCTGACTATCGGCGGCGCGGATATGGATTTCGTCTCGGCCATCATTGTCATCGACTTTCAGAATGTCTCGCGTTGGGCGGAGAAGCACGGCATCGCCTTCACCACCTATGTCGATTTGTCGCAGCGCGACGAAATCTACGCGATCATCCGTCAGGAGCTGCGCGCAGTCAACGAGTCGCTGCCAGCCTATTCGCGGGTCAAGCGCTTTGTCATCTTGCACAAGGAGTTTGATGCCGACGAAGCCGAATTGACGCGCACACGCAAGCTGCGGCGCGGGGCCTTGCACGAGAAATATCACCAACTGCTGGAAGCGATCTATGGCGGGCGGCGGCAGGTGCATGTCAGCGCAGAAGTGCGCTATCGCGATGGACGCACCGGCACGATCGAAACCGAACTGCAGGTGGCGGATGTTTGATATTGCCCGGATTGACGCAGAAGTATGTAGGGGCGAGCTTTCAGGTCGCCCGCGAGGAAATCGCTGATGACAGCATTCATCCATGCCAACAAGCGACAATTGACCTGGGCGCTCTACCTGGCTGCGGCGGTGGTGCTGCTGCTCTTCGTGGGCGACCAACTGGCGGGCAAGAAGGCGGCGCGCATCGTGCAGACTTTGATATCGGGCGTGCTGGTCGGTGGCGTTTACGGCTTGGTCGCGCTGGGCATCGTGGTCATCAACAAAGCCTCGGGCGTGTTCAACTTCGCGCATGGCTGGATGATGGTCGTGGGCGGCATGATCTTTTGGAGCTTCTTCACCATCAGCGAAATTTCTATCCCCGGCGCGCTGCTGCTTTCCGCCGCGACCATGCTGATGGTCATGACGACCGCCAGTTATAAATCGTTGCTGCAAAGGCGCAATTTGTTGACGGCGCTGGGCGGCACCCTGCTGCTAAGCCTGCTGATGACCATTGGCGGCGGCGAATGGCGGTGGCTGCACGCGCTGACGGGGACGGCGGCCGGCGCTATCTTGACCGGGCTGGCTGTCGAGCGCTTCGCCATCCGTCCGCTGATCGGGCAGCCGCTCTTCACCGCGGTGCTGATGACGCTGGCTGTCGCCGAAGTGCTGCATGGCGTTACCCAGATCATCTGGGGCACAGTCGAGCTAAACCTGCCCATCTTTGTGGACCCAGCCACCAACAGCCGCTTCAAGCCCATCCGCCTGGATGCTTTTCGCGAGGCGCTAGGCGGCATCGCCATCATCCGCGTCGAGCTGGTGATCGCGTTCGTGCTGGCGATTTTGGCATTCATCGGCTTCATCCTGTTTTTCCGATATACCAGCGTGGGTTTGGCGATGCGCGCGACCAGTGAAGACCAGCAGCTGGCGCAGGCGGTGGGATTGCGCGTGCGGGTGATCTTGGCGATCACCTGGGCGGCGGCGGCGCTATTGGCCAGTATCGCCGGCGTCTTGCAGGGCGGCGCGGTCGGTTTGTCGCTGAATATCAGCTTTGTGGCGCTGCGCGTCTTCCCGGCTGTCTTGCTGGGTGGCTTGGAATCGGTGAGCGGCGCGCTGGTGGGCGGCATCATCATCGGCATCGTCGAGCAATTCGGCACGCTGATCAACTCATCGGAACAGGCAGGCACGAATCTGGCGCCCTATGTCGTGCTGATGCTGGTGCTGGTCATTCGCCCCGATGGCTTGTTCGGCGAGAAGCGCATTGAACGAATATAGGGGGCGGCAATGGCGAACCTGAACCCGGCCGGCATCTTTGATACCAGCTATGCGCAAGACCTGCGCATCGACCGCACGCCGCGCGACAAACTGTGGAAGAACCTGGCCTTTATCGCCCTGCTGTTGCTGCCCATGCTTTCCCAGTCGAGTCCCTTGGGCTTGACATGGATCAGCGACCAATATGTTGGCCTGGTTGCGCGCATCGCCATTTTTGTCATCGCCGTGCAAGTGCTGAACCTGCTGGTCGGCTATACCGGGCAGTTGTCGCTCGGACATGGCGCGTTCATGGCGGTGGGCGCCTATGGTTCGGCGATATTGGCGCGCGAACTGGGCTTCAGCTTTTGGGTGGCTCTGCCAGTCAGCGCGCTGTTGACGGGCGCGGTCGGGCTGATCTTTGGTTTGCCATCGTTGCGCGTCAAAGGCTTTTATCTGGCGATGGCGACCCTGGCCGCGCAATTCATCATCCCCTGGGTGTTGCGTTACCCCATGGAAGACCTGACCGGTGGCACGCGTCCGCTCTCCGTGCCCGCGCCGATCATTGGTCCTTTCGCCGCTTATGCCGAAGATGCGCTCAACGAAGACGCTCCCTTGGAATTCGCGGCTGGCGACCGCTACTTCGTCGATGTGATTTCTGTGCATCTGCCCGCCTATGTGGGCGAAGCGCCGCGCATCGAGGTCATCAATCCCAGCGGCGATGTCGTGCCCTATGGCGATGTCAATCTCAGCCTGCATGTGGATGGCGATGGCGCGCTGCGCGGGTTGTCGTACATCGCCAGCAAGCATGGCAGCTACCGCGTCAGGCTGGCCGCAGCGGATAGCAGCGCTGAAGACCTGACGGCGACTGTACGGCGGAGCAAGGCGCTCAGCTTCGCCAGCGATATCGCGATGTATTACCTGATCGTGCCGCTGGCGGTGCTGCTGATGTTCGTGGCGCGCAACATCATCCGCACGCGCACGGGCCGCGCATTCATCTCGGTGCGCGACAACGACCTGGCGGCCGAGCTGCTGGGCATCAATGTCTTTGCGACCAAATTGCGCGCTTTCTTCCTCAGTTCGCTGTATGCCGGGGTGGCTGGCTGCCTGCTGGCATTCGAGCGCAACAGCCTGGCGCTGCAAATGTTTGAGCTGGATGTATCGATCGAGATGCTGGCGATGTTGATCATCGGCGGGGCTGGCTTCCCGCTGGGCGCGATGTTTGGCGTCGCCTTCATCCGTCTGCTGCAAGAGGCCATCATCCCGATGCTGCGGCCGCTGTTGAGCGATTGGTTGCCCCAGCTCTTCCCTTTCATCGATGCTGTCAATATCACCAGCGCCATCAATCCCATCTTGTTTGGCGGGGCGCTCATGCTCTTCCTCGTGCTCGAGCCGCGCGGCATCGCCCATCGCTGGGAGGTCTTCAAGGTCGCCTGGAAGATCCGCCCGTATTCTTATTAGTTGCGTCATGCTCTCATTTGGCATAAGCTAGATGTATATGACGATTGCAATTGACAAAGAAGGAGACACGAGACATGAAGAAGCTTTTCACACTGTTGGCGCTGCTGACGCTGGTGGCGGGCGGAGCGCTGAGTTCGGCGCAAGACATGGTCGAATACCCATCGGACTTGACCGAATGCCAGGTCGACCTGTCCGGCGAAACGATCAGTATTTATCACTTTGGCGACCTGAGCGGACCCTACGCTTTCATCACGCAGCCGGTCGTCTCGGCAGTGACCGATGCGGTGGCATATTGGAACGGGCGCGGCGGCGTCTGCGGGGCCGAACTGGCGCAGGTATATGACGACACCGGCGGGAGTCGAGAAGCAGCCCAGAGCGCTTATGACCGCTTCACCAGCACCTATGGCGATGATCTCGATTTGCTGCTGCTCTACAGCTCCGATGACGGCGAATTGCTGCGCGAGCAATTGGCAGAAGACGAAATCGTCTCCTTCATCTCGGCTGGATCGATCGAGAGCCTCTATGGCGAGGATGGTCAGACGCCAGGTTGGCTCTACGCCAGCAACCCGCTGTACATCAATCAGTTCGGTTTCTTCTGTCAGTTTGTCGCCGCTAGCCCAGAGGTCTTCCCAGACCCCGTCATCGGCTTCGTCACCTGGCCGAACGCGTTTGGACGGTCGGGCACAGAGCCGGCGGCGCGCGAATACTGTGGCGAGCTCGGTGTGGAGGTGCTGGCAGAACCGCAATTCTTCTTGCCCACCGATACCGACATCTTGACACAGGTGCAGAACGCCATCGATGCCGGCGCCAACATCATCTACACCAATTCGTTAGCTTCTGGTCCGGCTTTGATCGCGGGCACGCTGGTCGACCTGGGCTTGGAAGAGGAAATCAAACTCGCCGGCGTCAATTGGGTGATGGACACCACCGTTGGCTTGCTCGGGCAGCGCGTCTTGAAGCCCAATGGCTTGCCGTCGGTCGATGGCATGTTCGGCTCGATGCCTTTCCTGTGGTGGACAGAGCTGACGAGCCCGGCCGTGCAATTCGTCTATCAGCAGTTCACCCTCAACGAGCGCGGACCGACCGAACAGAATATCGCCTATCTGGTTTCGTGGGGCGTTGTTGATTCGATCATCGAGACAACTATCCGCACCGTGAATCGCGTGGGCAGCCTGGATGCCGTTACTGGCGCCGATATTCGTGAGACGGTGGAAGCGATGGATTACTCGATTCTCGGCGGCTTGATGCATCATCGCTTTGAAGATGGCATGCGCGACGCGACCATGAATCGCATCGCTGTGCTGAAATATGCCAACACGACGATGTCAGGTCCCGCGACTGGACCGGCTGATGCGCTGCTGATCGATGGACCGAGCGGCAAGATGTTTGTGCCGATCGTCGTGCCGTTGACGGACTTCATGGAAGTGCCACAGCTGCGCGGATAAATAGGAACTCCCTCTGTCCCATGGCCGGGGGTGAGACGGACATGATTTTCAACCCCACCTCCAGCCCTTTTCCGACGAATCGGAGCGGGGAGTCAGGAGGTTCAGCCTCCCCCCATCCCGATGGGGGGACCGAGGGGGGTTAAAGATGACAGCCTCAAGCGCGCCACATAGCCTCGTCGTCTCCAATATTGAGGTGATCTACAACAGCGTCATTCTGGTGCTGCGCGGCATCTCGCTGGAGGTTGCGCCCGGCAGCGTGGTGTCTTTGCTGGGTCCTAACGGCGCGGGCAAATCCACCACGCTGAAAGCCATCAGCGGCTTGCTGCGTTCCGAGCTGGGCGAGGTCACGCGCGGACAGATCGTCTGGGGCGACCGGCGCATTGATGACGAGCCGGCCGAAGAAGTGGTGCGCCGCGGCATCGTGCAGGTCATCGAGGGCCGCCTGCTCTTCCGCCACTTGACCGTCGAAGAGAATCTGCGCATCGGCGGCATGGTCTACCAAGGCGGGCGGCATATCCGCGCAGACCTGCAGCGCGTGTATCATTATTTCCCCCAGCTGCGCGCGCTTTCACGGCGGGTGAGCGGCTATCTATCGGGCGGCGAGGGGCAGATGCTGGTGATCGGTCGCGCGATGATGGCGCACCCGCAGATCCTCATGCTGGACGAGCCATCGCTGGGGCTGGCGCCGCTGCTCGTACACGAAATCTTCGCTATCATCCGCGAAATCAACCGCCAGGAAGGCATGTCGGTGCTGCTGGTCGAGCAGAATGCCCGCGCCGCGCTGGAACTCGCCGACTACGCCTATGTCATGGAAGACGGACGCATCGTGCTGGATGGTCCTGCCGAGCAAATGCGCGAAAATGAAGATATCAAAGAATTTTACCTGGGCTTGAATCAAGCGGGCGGGCGCAAAAATTACCGCGAAGTCAAACATTACCGGCGGCGCAAACGCTGGCTGGGCTAGTCTTTTGGAATACCGTCGTAGGGGCGAGCTACCAGGTCGCCCGAATCGCTTTATAGATTAAAAACGGGTGAATAGATTGGCCGCTCCTACGCGTGAATCTCGAAATTGAGGACAACATGATAAACATCGATGCGCAAATCCGCGATCTGGTGCAGCACAGCTACGATAACGCGCCGGCCATCCGTCGGTTGCTGGACGAGGCGGGTGTCGCGCCAGACGACATACAGGGGGCGGACGACCTGGCGCAAATCCCCGTGCTGCAGAAAGACGCGCTGGTCGAGATTCATCAACAGAATCCGCCCTTTGGGGGATTCTTGACCATCGACCCCGCCGACCTGCCGCGCATCTATATTTCGCCCGGTCCCATCTATGATCCCCAGCCGCCGCCAGCCGACCCCGAAGCGCAGCTGGCCGCCTTCCGCTACATCGGCATCGGCCGCGGCGACCGCGTTTTGAACACATTTATGTATCATTTGACGCCGGCTGGCATCTTGCTGGATGAAGCCATCCGCGCTTGTGGCGGCACGGTCATCCCCTCGGGACCCGGCAACAGCGAGCTGCAGATCATGCTGATGATGGCGCTGGGAGCGACCGGCTTCGTCGGCCAGCCCAGCTATCTGATGACTCTGCTGGACAAAGCTGCCGAGATGGGCATGGGCGCGGGCGCTGTGCCGCTGAAGAAGGCGCTCTTCTCGGCGGAGCCCTACACGCCCAGCCAGCAAGCCCGCTTCGAAGGCGAATATGACCTGCGCACGACTTCGGCCTATGGCACGGCGGATTTGGGATTCATCGGCTACACGCGTTCGGGCGAGCCAGGCTTCCGCATCTTGCCGAGCATCTACTTGCAAATCTGCGATCCACAGACGGGCGATTTGCTGCCTGCTGGTGAAACCGGCGAGATTGTGGCGACGACGCTCAACAAAGCCTATCCACTGATTCGCTTTGGCACGGGCGATCTGGGCGCGCTGGCGCCACAATCCGCAGGCGAAGGTCAGCATCTGCTGGGTTTGTTCGGACGCAGCGGCGATGCCATCAAGGTGCGCGGCATGTTTTTGCATCCCAACCAGTTGGGCGCGGCGGTCATGCGCTTCCCGCAGATCGCAGATTTGCAAGCCGTCATCACGCGCGAGGGCAATCGCGATGTAGTTACGCTGAATGTGGCGCTGCACGATGGCGCGTCTTCGGAAGGCGTTGCCGCTGGACTCACTGCACTCGCGCAACAGGCAGTGCGGCTGCGCATTGATCGGGTCAACTTCGTGGATGCTATCGACGCGTCCGCGCGCAAAATCGACGACCAGCGCGACTGGGACTAACTGAGCAACCGATAGCGACTAACCGGCGGCATCCACGCACAATCAGTCTCAGGGTTCGCATTCATCGTCTATCAGGATCTCGACCGAGCGCAGGCTTGGGCTGCCAGATTCGTCAAGCGCATTGATATGATCGGGCGCTGGCCAGGTGCGCCACGAGTAAAATCCGACGCCCATCACATGTACTGGAAGAGCCCCGATAGGCCGCCCGAGGATTATGTCGGTGCGGACCTGGTCGCCAGCGCGCCAATATCGAGGCGGGATAATCGGCTGATCGCGTTGCGCGAGCAGGTTTCCATTTTTATCCATCACATAGACAAACATAATCAGGGTCGATCCGTCCGCGGTTGGCGCGCCTGGCGTCCAGTAAATGCGCAGCAAGCCATCGCATCTCAAGGGATCGTAACCCAGGAGTCGCAGACCATTTTCGTACGCCGGGCGATGCGGCAACGAGATCTGCGGCACCTGTCCCGCATCAGCTGGAAAGCGAAGAAGACGATATCGTGTTGAACGAATTAGCTCATCCGCGTCAAAGTACGGGGGGGGGGGGGGGGGGGGGGAATATACAACAAAAA
>DAOUJB010000103.1:0-3693 GCA_034423155.1 Anaerolineae bacterium
CGCATGGAAAGCAAGATCGAGGAGAATTACGAGCGCTTCCCGATTCTGCACGAGAAACAGCACGATCCCGCCGGCAGCCTGTCGGGCGGGCAGCAGCGCATGGTAGAAATCGGTCGCACCTTGATGACCGACCCGGAAGTCATCCTGGTCGATGAGCCGACCGCTGGCTTGGCCAAGCTGCTGTCCGAAGAGGTCTACCGCATGCTGGTCGACCTGCGCGACCGCGAAAAGTTGACCATTGTGCTGGTCGACCAGGAAATCCGCGAGGCGCTCAAGATCGCCGATTATGTCTATGTGCTGGAGCTAGGGCGCAACAAGTTTGAAGGACCCGCCTCAGACTTTGACGACCTGGAGAAAGCCTTCTGGGCGTAAGCGCTCAGCCTTTTAAGCCCGTCATCACCACGCCCTGTATGAAGTAGCGCTGCGACAAAAAGAATATCGCGATGACTGGCAAGGTCACCGCCGCCGAAGCCGCCAGCTGCAAGTCCCAGTGGATGTCGGTCTGGCTGCGGAAAGATGCCAAGCCCACCGCTATCGTGAAATTGTCCGGCGAGCGCAGATAGGTCATCGGACCGATCAAGTCGTTCCAGGCAAACAAAAATGTGAATATGCCGATGGTGATCAGCGCCGGCTTGGACAGCGGCAGCATGATGCGCCAATAAACGCCGAACTCGCTGCAGCCGTCAATGCGCGCAGCATCGCAGATTTCCTCCGGAATCGTGCGGAAGAACTGCCGCATCAAGAAGATGTTGAATGCGCCGCCGCCAAAGAATTGCGGCACGACCAGCGGCAGAAATGTATCGACCCAGCCCAAGCGCGAAAACACGATGAAACTGGGCACAAGCAAGATGGCATAGGGCAGGAAGAGCGTCGCCATCACAATGCCGAACCAAAGATCGCGCCCGGGGAAGCGCATCCTGGCGAATCCATAGGCGCAGAACGACGATGTGAAAACCACCGCGATGACATTCAGCCCGGCGACCAGCAGCGTGTTGCGAAAATAGAGGCCGAATGGTTTGTAGGTCATCGCGTTGATGTAATTCTGCGGCATCCAGGGGTCGGGCAAGAATTCGGGCGGATATTGGAAGATGTTGAGCTGCGTCTTCAGCGAGCTGGAAACCAGCCACACAAAAGGCGCAACCATCACAACAGCGAAGAAGACCAGCAAGAATACCGTCAGCCAATGAAAGAGCCGGTCTCCCAGCGATCGCTGATTCCGCTTGGGTTTGCTTGCCATCGTCCAGTCCTTCATTCGCCAGGATTTTCGTAATATACACGCGAGCCGATGTAGCGAAAAACAAAGAATGACAAGATCATCAGGATGGCGAAGAGCAGCCACGACAACACCGCCGCATAACCCATCTTTTGACTGCCAAAAGCCGTGCGATAGATGTATAGCACCAGGAAGAGCGTCGAATTCTGCGGTCCGCCATTGGTGATCAGCAAGGCGCTGACGAATATCTGGAAGGAGTTGATGAAGCCAATGACCAGGTTAAAAAAGATGATGGGCGACATCATGGGCAGGGTTACATTGAGCAAGCGCTGCCAACGACCAGCGCCGTCAATTTCGGCTGCTTCGTAATAGATCTTGGGGATGCCTTGCAAGCCGGCCAAGAAGATAATCATCGAGCCGCCAACACCCCAGACTGTCAAAATCACGAAGGCGACCATCACCCAGTTGGGGTCTTGCAGCCAGCCGATCTTCGGTCCGCCCAGCGCGCGAATCACGAAGTTGATCAATCCAAACTCGGTGTTGAAGAGCCAAGCCCAGAGTATCGCGTTGGCGACAGCGGGCACGATGCTGGGCAAGAAATAAATGGTGCGGAAGACGGCGATGCCACGAAATTTGTTGTTGATGAGGCTGGCGAGGAAGAAGGCAAAGACCAGCCCAAGCGGCACGGATATAGCAGAGAATAGCACGGTCACTTTCAGGCTTTGCAGCAGCAGCGGGTCGTTGAGCATGCGGTTGAAGTTGTACATGCCCACAAAGCGCGGCGGCGAGATCAGATTCCAACGCTGCAGCGTCAAAAATGCGGCGACGACAGCCGGCACCAGAAACCAGAAGACGAAACCCAAAATGAAGGGCATGATGAAGACATAGCCCATCAGGGTGCGGCGGCGTTTCAGGCTCAGCCGATTATATTGCTGTGTCAACCACAGCGAACGGTCGACAAGTGCCACTAGCTATGCTCGCGTTTTGGATTGTCAGGGCGGGCACGGGAGGACGATGTTTGTCCCCCCAGCCCTATCGATGCTTGGTGTCAAGCTGTTGCGCCTCTACATATCTTCGCGCGCGAACATCAACACTTCGTTGGCTTGGCGCACGGCATTCGGGAAGACATCGGCAGCCTGTTCGCCGTTGGTCAAAGCCTCGAATGCGGGCGTGATGAAATCGTTGCGAGCTTCGATCCAGCCCGGCGGCAGATAGCCAGCGACACCATGTTTGGGCAGGTAATCGGTGGCGAACTGCGAATAATTCTCCGGATGGATGCCCTCGCGCACCCAGCCTTTCAGGCCCTCTTCTGACAACATGCTGGTCTGGTTGGGGATCCACAGACCGATCTTCGCGAAGTGCTCTTGGTAAAATGGCGTCGCCAAGAAGCGCAGCCAGCGCCAGGCTTCTTCGGGATGTTGCGTCGATGACAAGATGGAATGGAAATGGGCTTGCATCAGGCTGGCCGGCTTCACCATCTTCGGCAATGCGCCCGTGCCCATCTGCACATCCAGCAAAGACGGATTCATCCACGACAACGCCCACGAGCCATCCACGCCCATAGCCAGCCGGCCCGCGTTGATCATCTGGGTATTGTTCATACCCAGGCTTTCGATCGATGCGCCGCGCGGCGCGACATGATGCACATGCACGAGGTCGGCAAGCCGCTGCATCGCTTCCATGGCCTCGGGCGTATCCAGCGCGCAGAATCCATCTTCGTTGATGAACTCACCGCCATTGGAGTGCACAGCCGCCGCCAAGGGCATCCACCATGAAGTTGCCCAGTCGACCGCCCACTGCACGATGTCTTCGCGGTCGAAGCCGGCATCATCGGGATGACGACCATTGCTATCTTTGGTCAGCTGGTTGCAGATCGCCAGAAATTCGTCCCATTCCCAGATTTCATCGTCCTGGAAGCCGGGCGGCGTGATGCCAGCCTCGTCAAAGAGCTCGGCGTTGTAATAGATATGGTGGGCGACCCAGGTCGACCCGATGCCATACCAGCGCCCATTGACTTCACAGCGGTTCGATTCTTGTGGCTCGATAAAGTAATTCTCTTGCCCCAGCAGCGGATCGTTTTTCACCAGGTCGGTGATATCTTGCAAGACGCCGCCAGCCGCCAAAGTGGTGTAATCATCCGAACGGATGAAAGAGGTATCGGGCGCTGTGCCAGCCGCGATGTTGGTTAGCGTCACCCGCGAATATTCGCTGGCGCTGGGTGTATGCTGCCAAACAACACTGACATCAGGGTTTTCGGCTTGGAAGACCTCAATGGCCGCCTTGACGCCCTCGTCTTCGGCCACGCCGCCCCAACCGCCAAAGGTCACGGTCGTCGCGTCTTGAGCGAGCACCGGTGGTAGCGCGCCCATCCGCGACAGCATCGCCAGCGCCCCCGCCGACGAACCGGCCAACTTCAGAAACTCTCTTCTTGATACGCTCATTTTGCTTCTCCTTATGATTATTCTGCACGCCAACAAAAT
>DAOUJB010000104.1:0-7822 GCA_034423155.1 Anaerolineae bacterium
AGGTGCCATCTTGCAGCAAGGGGCGCTTCAGCGCAAAGACGACGCACAGCCCGCCGATGCTCTTGAGCGCAGCGACCTCTTCGCCATAGGCAGTATCCGCCAAACCATCCGCCAGTTGCAGCAGCAGCTTGGGCGATGTCGTGCAGATGATGCGGTCGTATTGCTTTGATTCGCCAGCGACCTCCAACCAGGGCTTGCCATTGCGACTGCCCATGCGCTGAGCCGGCGCATTCAGGCAGATGCGCACACCCCGTTCCTGCAGTTGCCGCCCCAGTTCGTCCATGAATGCCTGAAATCCGCCCGTATATGTACCCAGCTTGAGCGTGCGTTTGACGATGCGCGCCCACATGACGGACATGGGCACTTGATCGTAATCATGCGCGAATTTGCCGATCAGCAAGGGCTTGAAGAAGGTTTCGTAGGCTTGCCGACCCATCCAGCGACGCATCCAGCTATCGGCGGTGACGCGTTCAAAAGGTTGCCAGCGCGGGCTTAGCTTGATCGCCAGGCCAGCCAGCGCCATGCGAATCGTGGCCTGCAAAGGCAGTGGCAAAAGCAAAGCCGATGGCGAGATTTCGCTGCGCACGATCTTGCCATCCAGCCAGAAACTGGTCTTGGGGCGCGGAAAAATGATCTTGTCGCGCACGCCCATCTCGTCCGCCAGGCGCAGGATGTCGTGGTCGTTCTCGAACCAGTGGTGGTAGAATTTCTCCAGCGTCCAGTCCCAGTTGTCGTCTTTGAAGCCCGCCGCCAAGCCACCGATGCGATCCGCTGCTTCGAAGATAGTTACGCTGTGCCCGGCGCGAGCGAAATCCCATGCCGCTGCGAGTCCTGCCGCGCCCGCGCCGATGATGGCGATTTCGAGTGGAGAGCCCTCACCCCGCTGCATATACATCCTCCGCAAGCATCCACCGCGCGCGCGCCTCGATATCCAGCCGACTGCGCAGCCCCGCAACATAGCGAAAATGCGCGGCCGCTCCGATCATAGCGGCATTGTCGCTGCACAAGAATAGCGGCGGCGCATAAATGGGCAACTCCAGTCGGTCGCGCAGCTTGTCGCGCAACAGCTTGTTGGCGCTGACTCCGCCGGACACGAACAAGGCGCTGGCGGCATGATCACGCGCCGCGCATTGCGCCGCATGGACCAGGGCATCGGTAGCGGCCTCCTGGAATGCAGCCGCGACATCGGGGATATGCACATCATCGCGCAGCTGCATGCGACGATCGCCCGGCTGTACTGCAACCGCACGCATCACAGCTGTCTTCAAACCGCTGAAACTCGAATCATAGGCGCTAGCGGTCTTCGCTCGTGGAAAAGCGTAGGCGCTGGCATCGCCACATCGCGCGGCTTTCTCAATGGCTGGTCCGCCAGGGAAAGGCAAGCCCAGGGCGCGTCCCACCTTGTCAAATGCTTCGCCAGCTGCGTCATCAATCGTGCCGCCGAGCCGCTGGTAGCGCCCGTGCCCGCGCATCAAGAGCAGCTCGCTGTGTCCGCCCGACACGATCATGGCGATGATGGGAAAGTCTGGTTCGCTAAAACCATCCGCCAGCCATTGCGAGTAGACATGCCCTTCCAGGTGGTTGATGCCCAACAGTGGCAAGCCGGTCGCCAGCGCCAGCCCCTTGGCAAAACCGATCCCCACCAGCAGCGAGCCGACCAAGCCAGGTCCTTGTGTAACGGCGATGGCATCCAAATCGGCGTAGGTCATTTCGGCTTCGTCCATCGCCTGCCTCACCACCACGCTGATGCTCTCGGCGTGCGCGCGCGAGGCGACCTCGGGGAAGACTCCGCCATACTGCGCGTGCAGGTCGATCTGCGAGGCGACGATGTTGGCGCGAATCGTGCGGCCACGGCTGATTATGGCGGCGGCGGTTTCGTCGCAGGATGTCTCGATGGCGAGGATGGCGGTCATGCGGGCATTGTAGCACTGGAATTGACGGGCGCGGATGTATAATGGGTGCGAGTGAGACGCTTGGCGTAGAGAGGCGCGCAATGTACAAGTCGTTTCGGGTGAAGAATTTCCGCTGCTTCAAGGACTTGCAGATCAACGATCTGGGTCGGGTGAATCTGATCGCGGGGAAGAACAACACGGGCAAGACCGCGCTGATGGAGGCGATGTATATTCTGGCAGGAAATCGCGATCCGAGATACCTACTAAGAAGAAATCTCCGTACTGCATTCAAGTTATCGTGGGACAGTGAGCAGCAGGATGCTGCACTCAACGCTAGCGACATTATCAACTGGAATACCATATTCCGGAATTTCGATACTAAACATGGCATTGAACTATTGGCTGTGCTCGACCGACCATTGCTCCCTTTGTTCGTGGACAGTACGACACTGTCAAGCACGATACGGCGAATTCCGAGAGATAGCTCCGACTATCTTGAAATTGTGGGCAACTTCTTCTTTGACGACATAACTATGGCTGCACAACTTGATCTACTGCAAATTAAGTCCGAACATACCGAAGTATCCGAACATCTGCTGCTAGTCGGCAACAAAATGATAAGTTTGACCGGAGTCTTCAAAAAGCCAATCGAATCCGAGTTCCTCGGCGCACGGGAAAAACAGAGCGATCGTATCAATGCCAAGCGATTTAGCGATCTTAGGCGTAGAACAGGCGCACCAGATCTTTGCAAAGTATTACGAGCAATTGAGCCGCGAATTTCAGGCTTAGAACTCCTTTATGATGGGTACCAAACGCTGATCTTTGCCGACATTGGTTTAGATAGGTTGTTGCCTCTAAGTAGTCTGGGAGAAGGCCTTCAAAGTTTGACAAGTCTTACCCTGGCGATGACCGACCGGTCAATCGACTTGATATTCATCGATGAAATCGAGAATGGCATCCACCACTCCGTGCAATGCAAAGTGTGGCAGGCTATCGGCCGAGTCGCGCGCGAGCTTGACATCCAGGTCTTCGCCACGACGCATAGCCTGGAAATGATCCGCGCGGCGTATGAAGCATTTAGCGAAGACAATCGACTTGATGAATTCCGCTATCACCGCTTAGACCGTGGCGAGGAAACAAGTGATATCGAAGCGGTTACCTACAACGAACCGGCCCTGGATGCCGTTGCATCATTCGACTTTGACTTCGAGGTACGCGGATGAACATCAGGATCCCCAACGGAAAATCTCGTCTGATGGTAGTCGAAGGCAAGGAGGATCAGGAGTTCTTTATTCAATTGGCCACACATCTTAAAGTGATAGACGGCTGGCCGCTCCAGATTGAGCAGTTGGATGGCAAAGGTAATTTCAAGGAGTTTCTGCTAGCCTTAACCAGACATCCAAGATTCGGTCAGCTCGCCACTATAGGCATCGTTCGCGACGCCGACTTTGGTACTAACGCATTTCAGAGCGTGCGCGACACAATTCTAAGTGCGAATGAAGTTAGTCCGCGTAAACTGTCAGTGCCAGAACGAGAACTGGAATTAGCGCAAGGGACACCAAAAACTGGCGTGCTCATCCTGCCGTCAGGCGGACGTGAAGGCATGATAGAAAACCTGATAATGGACGTCTTCGACGAAGACCCAGTTGCCAAATGCGTTGACGAATACGTCACATGTCTAAGAAAAGAAGGACGGTCAGTGTTGAAAGCGAGACTCCCGAAGGCGCGGCTTCGCACGTTCATAACCGGCAAAAACATTGGTGAAGACGCAGACGGCGACGATTCAGACAGGCAGTATCTCTCGGATGTCTTTCACATGAGCTGGTGGAAGCCAGAATTCTGGAATCACCCCACCTTCAACCCCGCCAAAGCCTTCCTGCGCCAACTCCTCGCCGACTAGACCCGCCCAATCAGAATCTGTGGTAACCTGATAGCGACCAAGATCGTCGCCATTGGAGCGCATCCATGACCACACTCAACAATCGCTTCGGTTGGATGCTGACGGGGATCGCCGGCGTTATCATCTTCGCCGCTTTCACCAGCTGGGGCGGCGTCCCGGCCGATGCGAATCTCGGCTTGTTCTGGTTGCAAGCGGGCCTGTTCTTTCTAGTCATCTGCGCCTTTGTCCTGGCATTTTGGCATCTGCTGGTTCGTCCCCTGGCACCGAACTTGCGTCAGCCGCAATCTGTCGCCTTGAGCATACGCGCGCGGGAGACCTTGGCGCTGACCCTGGCGAGCGGCGGCATCACGATCTTCATCGGCGGCGTCTGGGACGAATTGTGGCACCGCAGCTACGGGATTCCTCTTGGCGAGGATTTGTTCTGGCGGCCCCACCTGCTGATGTATTTTGGCTTTGCCACCGCGACAGTCGCCGGCTTTTGGGCGCTGCATTATCTGAATCGTCATCTGCGCGGCAACTTCCAGCAGCGATTCCGCTCCAACACAGCCGTCGGTTTGCTGATATTGAACGCCGCTTTTCTGCTCTACGCCTTGCCTGCCGACCCCCTCTGGCACTGGATTTTCGGTGAAGATATCACCGCGTGGAGCATCCCGCATCTGATCTTGCTGACGAGCTTCATCATCACGCAATTGCTGGCGCTGGACCTGCATGTATCGACCAGACCGCGAAAGCCGTGGCGCAACATCTTTGGGCTGCGGCTCGGTGACAGTTTGTCGCTGGTGATTTTGGCCGCCATGCAAATGCTGTGGCTGCAACTGATGCTCATCGATTGGGACGCGATGCTGTTGGGCATCCCGTTGGAATGGGTTGGTCTCTATCGACCCGAGTGGCTGCTGGCGGCGAATCTGCTGGCCTGCGCCACCTTCACCGGTGTGCTTGCCACGCGTTTGCTGCGCTGTGCTGGCGCGGCGACGGCGGCCGGGCTGCTGGCGCTGGTGATTCGCATCGGCTTGATACAGCTGTTTGACGCGGAAATGCTGCAGTTCGTCGCCTGGCTGGCCGCGCTGTTGCCATTGTTCGCCATCGATCTATGGGCATATTACTGCAGCGCCATCCGCAAACGCGAGCCGGACTGGCGAGGGACCGCGGCTGCCATCATCGTTGCCATGGCATTCAACGCGTTCGTCATACGCAGCCTGTACGATTTGGGAGATGCGGACAACCTGGCTTATGCCGCCGCAATCATCGGCACGGGCCTGGGCATGAGCTGGTTCGTCAATCGGGTGACCGATGCGTTGTTGCGCCAGCACAAGGCGACCGCCGCATCCACGAGCCCTGGCAGAAGCTTCGAGCCGGCGGCAGCCTTTGGCATACTGGGCGCCTTCTTCGTCTTCATCGCCGTCTTCATCTTTACAGCGACTCCGCCTGTCTGAATCTGTCTGAGTCCAAGACCGAGCCACAAAGCGCATCCTTGTGCCATTGCGCGCATTTTGCGTTATGCTAGTTACGAGGCAAATGAGGCTGATGAATCCACTCATGGTTACCGTGACTGCGCCGACCAAGGCATTGACCAATAGCAAACCCAAATCCGCCCCCAAAGCCAAACCGCGCCGCTATGATTATGACATCGTCATCATCGGCAGCGGACCGGCCGGGCACCGCGCGGCCATCCAATCGGCAAAGCTGGGCAAGCGCGTCGCCGTCATCGAAAAGAAAGCTTTGATCGGCGGTGTCTCCGTCAACACCGGCACCATCCCCTCCAAGACTCTGCGCGAAGCCGTCTTGCACCTGTCGGGTTTTCGGCAGCGCTCGATTTATGGCGCTTCCTACACAGTCAAGCAGCATATCACCATGAACGACCTGCTCATCCGCGCCGACCATGTCATCCGCCACGAAATCGAAATCAACAAAGTCCAATTGCAGCGCAACGGCATCGAGCTCATGCCCGGCATCGCCACCATCGTCAACGACCATACCGTACACCTGCACTTCCTGGACAAAAAAGGCGAGGACGAGATCACCACGCGCAACATCATGATCGCCGTCGGCACAACTGTCGCCAAACCGCGCGACATCCCTTTCGACGGACAATCCATCTTCACCAGCGATGGCTTGCTCAAGCTCGACCACCTGCCCAAGACTCTGACTGTCGTGGGCGGCGGCGTCATCGGCTGCGAATACGCCTGCATGTTCGCCACCCTGGGCGCGCGCGTCACCCTGGTCGAGGTCAACGAGCGCCTGCTGACTTTCGTCGATCACGAGATTGTCGATGCGTTGGTCTATCACATGCGCCAGCAGCGAGTGACCCTGCGCCTGGGCGAAAGCGTGCAGAGCATCGACCATTGCGAGACGCGCTATGGCGGCGGCGTCAAAATCTGCCTGGAAAGCGGCAAGGAGATCGTCACCGAAATGGCGCTGTATGCCATCGGTCGGCAGGGTGCCACAGCCCGGCTGGGCTTGGAAAATGTCGGTATCAAGCCCGATGCGCGCGGACGCATCCAGGTCAACGAGCATTACCAGACCAAAATCCCCAACATCTACGCGGTCGGCGATGTGGTCGGCTTCCCCAGCCTGGCGTCTACCAGCATGGAACAAGGACGGATGGCGGCTTGCCACGCTTTTGGCATGGAGCACCAGAGCATCCCCGAGCTTTTCCCTTATGGCATCTACGCCATCCCGGAGATATCGACCGTGGGCGCGAACGAAGAAGAACTGACGCAGGCGGGCATCCCCTACGAGATCGGCAAAGCCTATTATAAAGAAATCGCGCGCGGGCAGATCCTCGGCGACACCATCGGCATGCTAAAGCTGGTCTTTCACCGCGAAAATCACAAGCTGCTGGGCGTGCACATCATCGGCGAGGGCGCCAGCGAGCTCATCCACATCGGGCAGACGGTCATGGCTTTCGGCGGCACGGTCGATTATTTCATCAACACCGTCTTCAATTATCCGACGCTGGCCGAATGCTACAAAACGGCTGCGTTTGATGGCGTGAATCGGATAATGTAATCGTGTCCCTCGTCGAGACGGGGAAGGTGGCTCGACGCATCCTCGACTTGTTAGCTATTTTTGCGGGTTTCTGCTTCATCTTCAGTATCACTTGATAATGCAAGGCGCTGAGAAGTAGGGTCGGCGTCATCCTCGTCAACGGGCGGCAACGCTAATTGTTGTTTTGCCGCGATCATGTCGAGTTCATGTCGATCACGCTTGATCCTTATGTCGAGTTCGCGCTCTTTCCGTTCTATGCTAACGTCGGCTAGTTCTCTCACAAGTCTCGTGACTGGGGGAAATCCATAAGAGATAGCCAGCGCAAGGGGAATCAGCAGGTTCGCATTCAGTAGCAACGCAACCACAAGAACGGTGAACCCACAAAAAGTAAGGAGAGTCGTAACATACAGTGCTCTCTTGCGGAGCAGTGCTGTATCCGCCTGTTCGCGCTCCGCCATCGCTATTAGACGGTCAGCAGCGCCAGGCTGAACATCTTCATATCGAGCTATTTCTTTGGCAGGCGGGATCGGGCCTGAATAACTACTGACTTCTTGACTTACTGTTATCTCGCGCTTGTTGCCTTGGCCTTCAGTCATTGCGAAGGACTGCTCCGTCCTTCAACTTGACTTCAGAATTTCCATCGATTTCTTCCATTGCCACTTCCAAATAACGCCCAACCATAATCCATGCCCGCTCTACATCAGATTGACCGCGCCGGTACTTGGACGGTTTAGAAAATGGATCAGCCACAAGCGAAGGAATCGCCACTGTGCCCGTGATTCCATCCAGCAAAGCGTCTCTCCGCAGACGACTTCGTGTGTTGCCGTCCATGATGCCCTCCAGTACCGACAATGTGAAATTGACTCTTGACTCAGCATATTGCCTTGCATGATTTCTGTCAAGCATTTGCTTGCCAGACGCTTTATGTCCCCTGTGCTATACTCGCCAAGCCCACACGCCACCAGCGAGACAGACCATGACCAACCGACTCTATTACGGCGACAACCTCGACATCCTGCGCAGCCGCGACTACTTCCCCGAT
>DAOUJB010000105.1:0-2669 GCA_034423155.1 Anaerolineae bacterium
GCGTTTGCATGCGCCAGGAATGTATACACGCGCCAGGCATCTTGCGGTTTCGCCAGGATCGTGGCGAACGCGACCAAGGCCGTGCCCAGCAGAGCCAGCAGCAGCAAGCCGCCCAACGCAGCAGAATAAGCCCGAGCCTGTTGCCTGTCCATGCGCGCCATCATCGTCCAGCAGAGGACAAGCGTTAGGCTGTGAAATGTCAACCACAGGTAGGTATACGCTCGCCAATGCATATCGCGCCCGATTGTCAGCGCGCTACATAGCAGCATCATCCCCAGCAGCGCGCAGGGCAGCAATTGCGCAGACATTCGTCCATTACGCCGCCAGCGATAGAGCCATGTGGCGGAGCCGGCGATCAGTGCGCCGTTGATGGCGATGACGGAGGCATAGCCCAGGCTGAAACGCCCCAGGAAGACTGCGTTGTCAGATTGATGCGTCCAGATCAGCGGGATCAGCAACAGCTGGCACAGCAGGAGAGGCAGCAATGCAAGATGTTCGCGCCGTGCCGCCCGGGCATCAAAGCGGGTTGCAATCGCCGGCAGCCACAAGCCGATCAAGATGCCGACCGCCAGCATCAGCGTGAAAGCCGCCAGCGCCTCTGGATCGGACAAGTGGCTGAACCAGGCATCGGCGACCTGTCGCAAATACTCAAGCAGGCTGCGGTCAGCGATGCTGGGGCGATCGGCGCTGGAAATGGCTCTAACTGCGATAGCAGGCGCAGAAACCATCACTAGCGTGCTGGCGACGGTCCCTAGCCAGCCGGCGCCCAACATCGGCAAGCCACGCTTTCGCCATTGGCCACCGGCGCGCCAGGCGGCGGCAATCAGCATCGTCAGCCCCAGCAGCATGGGTATCGTGAAAGTCTCGGCGAAACCGGCGATGAAGAAACACAAGACTCCGCCGACCAGCATCCATAGGCGCAAGCGATGGGTCTGCGTTTGTGCGCCGGCCACATGCAGCGTCAGCAGCAAGAACAGCGGCAGCAGCGCCAGAGGCAGGCTGTACTTCATGCTGGCTGTGAACCAATAATAGACCTGCTGCGTGAGCACACTCGCGCACACAGCGCCAACCAGCAACGCCGCCAAACCAACGGCAATTGCCATTCTGTGCCTTCCGACTCCCAGCACGCGCAGCGACCGGTTACACAGAGCGCTTGTCGCGATGAACTGTAGAGCGATCAACAGCGCCGGAAAGATCTGTACGATGGCAAGCCCAAATGGACCCAGCGCCACAGCCGTGATGAGCGTCGAGTAGCTGCCGTTGTTGTCGGCATTGCGTTGGGACAGGATAAGCTGCCACAGATCCTGCTGCGCAAAGTCGGTGATATGGCAAAAGTCGTCCGTATAGGGTCTGGTGTGCCAGCCCATCCAGGCGAAGAGCAGCATCGGCACCAGGCACAGCGCCAACAGAGACGGCAGTAGTAGCTTTTGCAGGGAATTCATGCAGGTGTCAAATTATTGCGCGGCGAAGCGAGTCGTCTAGACAGCCACCTCCAGGGGCTCCTGGAATTCTTCTTCGTCGACATTGCGCATCGCCAGCCCGCCATCTTCGTCAACCTCGATGCGCACGATGCTCGCCAAGCCAAACTCGCCGGTGAGGATGCCGTCCGAAAGGCGGTCTTCGATCTCGTTTTGGATCAGCCGGCGCAGCGGACGAGCGCCAAATTCGGGGTTGTAGCCATTGTCGCCCAGCCAGCCCAATGCCGCATCGTCGGCTTCCAGGGTGATCGCGTGCTCCAGCAGCCGCTCGCGCACTTTGTTCAGCTCCAGGTCGACGATGCGCTTGATTTCGTCGCGGCTGAGCGAGCGGAAAATGATAGTGGCATCGACACGGTTGAGGAATTCGGGGCGGAAGAGGCGCTGCAACTGGTCGCTTACATTGCGGCTCATATCTTCGTAGGCTTCGTCGTCTTCGCTATTGATATCGCGGCTGGTGGTGAAGCCCAGCGCCGAGCCAGGCTTGATCAAGTCTGCACCGACATTGCTGGTCATCACCAACATGGCATTGCGGAAGTCGACTCGGCGTCCGCGCGCATCGGTCAGCGTGCCTTCTTCCATCATCTGCAGCAGCATGTTGAAGACTTCGGGGTGGGCTTTTTCCACTTCGTCAAAGACGATGATGCTGTAGGGACGGCGGCGAACGGCTTCGGTCAGCTGGCCAGCATCATCATAGCCGACATACCCTGGCGGCGCGCCCACCAACCTGGCGACAGAGTGCCGCTCCATGAATTCGCTCATGTCCAGTTGGATCAACGCGTCTTCGCTGCCAAACATGAATTCGGCCAGCGCTTTGGTCAGCTCGGTTTTGCCGACGCCGGTGGGACCCAAAAACATGAAGGAGCCGATTGGTCTGCGCGGGTCTTTCAAACCGGCGCGGGCGCGGCGGACAGCGCGGCTGATCTTGACGATGGCTTCGTGCTGTCCCACGATGCGCTCGTGCAGGCGCTCTTCCATCTCCAACAGCCGTTCGCTCTCTTCGTTGGCGATGCGCGTAACGGGGATGCCCGTCCACATCGCAGCCACTTCGGATATGTCATCGGAAAGCAGGCGCGGCAGTCCGGTTTCGCCATTCCAGTTGATTTTGATATCGTCCAGAGTCGCCGAAAGCGATTGCTGACGCCGGCGCAAGTTGTCCGCTTCGCCATGTTCACCGGCCATTTCGGCCAGCTC
>DAOUJB010000106.1:0-4356 GCA_034423155.1 Anaerolineae bacterium
CCCACAGCCGACCAGCCCACCTATATCGGCTTGACCAACAGCATCCTGGCGCCAGTTACCTTTGCCGCGCCCCTGTTCGGCGGCTGGATCGCCGGTCAATTTGGATACAGCGCTTTGTTCGCGGCATCTGTCTGCGCTGGTCTGGTCGCCGGCTGGATGTTTTTGCGCTGGGTGGCAGAACCGCGCCACAATCCGCCCGCGCCAATGAAGGAGAAATGATATGAGCGGAGTTTATGAAGCCAACTGGGATTCGCTGATCGCGCACGAAGTCCCCGCCTGGTTCAGCGAAGGCAAGTTCGGCTTGTACGCGCATTGGGGCATCTACGCCGTGCCGGGCTTTGGCAACGAATGGTATGGCAAGTGGATGTACGATCCCAATCACGAAATTCACCAGCGACACAGCGAGCGCTTTGGCAAGCCCGCCGAATTTGGCTACAAAGACTTCATCGCTGGCTTCACTGCCGAGCGCTACGATGCCGATGACTGGGCGGACTTGTTCGCGGCATCGGGCGCGCGCTATGCCGGCTTCTCGCTGGCGCACCACGATGGCTTTGGCTTGTGGGATAGCGATGTCTACCGCTGGAATGTCGGCAAGATGGGACCGCGGCGCGACCTGTATGGCGAGTTGGCGGCAGCTCTGCGGCAGCGGGATTTGCGCTTGGTTGCGCCATTTCACATCGTGCGCGGCTTCAACTGGTTTCTGCCTGGGTGGACGCAGTGGAACCAGACATTTGACCAAGCTGCCGTCCAGCAAGGCATGGACGAAGGCTGGGACCTCTTCGACCCCGCATACGCCGATTTCTACTGGGTGCAGCAGACCAGCCGCTTTGACGATTTCTTCGCCCAATGGGGGGCGAAAGTCCGCGAGGTTATCGACAAATACCAGCCCGATTTGATGTGGTTCGATGGCGGCAAATTCCGCGATGAAGGCTATGAAGAAACGGCGCTGGAGATGCTGGCTTTTTACCTGAACCGCGGGCGCGAATGGGGCAAAGATGTGCTCGTGCTAAACAAGCTGCCTGTCAGCATGCAATACAATTTCCATCCCGATTTTGGCGTCATCAATTTCGAGTCGGGGCGCGACCGTCCGGCCGGCTATCAGCGAGCGTGGAATGACGATATGCGCATCGGCGATCAAAGCTGGGGCTGGGTCGAAGGGCAGCGCTATCACAAGGGGCATACGCTCTTGTGCAAGCTGATTGATTGCACAGCGCGCGGCGGCACCATGATGCTGTCGCTTTCGCCGACTCCCGATGGCCAGATTCCGCCCGGACAGCGAGAGCCCCTTCTGCAGTTGGGCGACTGGCTGCGCAAATATGGCGAGGCGATTTACAAGACTGTGCCCTGGACGACCCACGCGGAAGGCGATGATGCGAAATTGATCGTCGAGCGGCGCGGGCACAAATTCTGGGAATATGAAAAATGCGATGCCAGCGACCGCCGCTACACGCAATCCATAGATGGCAAGACGATATATGCCATGACGCTGGGCATCCCGCGCCAAAGCGTGACATTTGAGGCGCTGCATTCGGGCGTGGGCATCGAGCATGTGTCGCTGCTCGGCTCGGAGCAGCCAGTGCAATGGACGCAAACGCCGGCCGGGCTGACTATCGACGCGAGTGATCTGCAATTCGACAACAACCTAGCGGCAGCCTGGAAAGTCCGACTGCAATGAGCGCTGGAGAAAACCTGCCCACGCGGCAATCGGTACAAGCCGTGCTGGATGCGCTGGGACTGTCCGGCGACTTCCACATCAAACCCCTGCCAGGCAGTTACTCGAACTTCACGCATCTGGTTGAGCTAGCTGGCGGCGAAGCGCGCAAGATCGTGCTGCGCCGTTATAACCCCGCCTACTACGAAGAAGGCCACAGCAAACACCGCTGCGAATACCACGCGCTGGGCATGCTGCAAGCGGCTGGCACCCCCGCTCCAAAACCACTGCTGCTGGATGACACGGGCGAGCTGCTGGGAACCCCGGGCATCGTCACCGAGTTTGTGCCGGGGCGGCAAATCGAACCAGCGACACAAGCGTCGCTGTGGGGCAAACGAGCACCGGAAACGGCACGGATGCTGGCGCAAATCCACCAGACGACGTTCACCGAAAGCGACAAAGCCTACCTGATGGACGACAATATCGAGGTGGCTTGGTTTATCAAGGACGGCGAAATCCCCGACTACATGCGCCGCGACCCGGACGGCGAAATGGTCTGGCGTCTGGTCAACGCGCATTGGGGGCGCTGGCAAAGAATGGAATCGCGCTTTGCCCACACCGACTATTGGTCGGGCAACATCCTGTGGCAGGGCGAGGCGATTTCGGCAGTGGTCGACTGGGAAGAGGCTGGTTATGGGCATCCGGCCGCCGATGTCGCCTATTGCCGCATGGAATACTTCCTGAAAGGCTTGCCCCAGGCTGCCGACGAATTCTTGCGCGCCTATGAAGCGGCCGCTAGCTGGACATTGACCGACTTGCCGCTGTTTGAGCTGGCGGCCAGCGCGCGCGCCATGACCAACGCGTCCGGCTGGTTCACGCACCTGCACATGGAAGAGCGCTTCCGCCGCTTCGTCGCCAGTGCGAAAGCTAACCTGCTGGCCAGCTAATCCACATCCAGGTGATAGCGTACATCGCCGACATCGGCTTGCAACTGGTGCAGCTCGGCTTTCAGCGCGGCCACCAAGTCGGCATTGGCGGGGTCGTGCACGATGTTGTTCAGCTCGTATGGATCCGCCTCCAGGTCGAATAGCTCCCATTCGGGCGTGAAGACGCCATCGAGGCTGCCCAGCGTGCCCAGCGGATCGGCGTAATAATAGATCAGCTTGTGGCGGCGCGTGCGGATGCCGTAATGCGCATAGACATTGTGATGCGTGCGGTGCATCCAATAGCGATAATACATGTTCTCGCGCCAATCAGCCGGCGTCTCGCCTTGGAGGAGCGGCGCAAAACTGCGTCCCTGCATGGCCTCCTGCGCCGGCAAGCCCGCCAACTCCAGGTAGGTCGGCGCGAAGTCGACATTCAGCACCATGTCATCGTTGACGCTGCCCGCTTCTATGCCGCGTGGATAGCGCATAATATAGGGCATCTTCAGCGATTCTTCGTACATGAAGCGCTTGTCATACCAGCCATGATCGCCCAAGAAGAAACCTTGATCGGAGGTATAGACGACCAGCGTGTTTTCTGCCAAGCCTTCGTCATCCAGGTAATCCAGCAGCCGCCCGACATTGTCGTCGATGCTGGCGACCACGCGCAGATAATCTTTGATGTAGCGCTGGTAAGCCCATTTGCGCAGTTCCATCTCGGGCAGGTCGCGCGGGATTTCGGTCTTGAGATCCAGCGGCTGGTTGTGCGTGCCCAGGCGCATTTCGGCGGCTTCGGCAGCGGCGGCGCGGTTGCTGTAATCGTCAAAGAGCGTCTCGGGCTCGGGGATATCTTCGTCCAGATACATGCTCGCGTGTTTTTCGTCCGGCTCCCAGTGGCGGTGCGGCGCTTTGTGATGGCACATGAGCATGAAAGGTTTTTCCACATCGCGCTTGCGCAGGAAGTCCAGGCTCATGTCGGTGATGATGTCGGTCACATAGCCGTGCACCGAGCGCCGTTCCGAGCCGTCTGCGGTCGGGAAGATGAAGGTCGGATTGTGATAAAGCCCTTGCCCGGGCAGCACCGCCCATTCATCAAAGCCGCTGGGTTCGTGCGCTGCGCCCTGCCCCAGATGCCACTTGCCAAACATGCCCGTCTGATAGCCGCTGGCGCGCAGGTCTTTCACGAAGGTGGGCAGCGTGTTGTCCATGGGCGTGCTGAGCGTGGTGACGCCGTTGATGTGATTGTATGTGCCGGTCAGGATGGCAGCGCGGCTGGGCGTGCAGATGGAATTGGTGCAGAAGCAGTTGTCGAAGCGCATGCCTTCGTCGGCGATGCGGTCGAGGTTGGGCGTCTGGTTGATGCGGCTGCCATAACAAGACATGGCGTGCGCGGCGTGATCATCGGACATGATGAAGAGGATGTTGGGGCGGTCTGTTGGCATTGGGTTTCCTTTACGCTTTTGCATCCGGGGACTATCAGATGAGTCGTGTCTGCGTAATACACTCGCGATTATTCAACTGTAGGGGCGAGACTTGTCTCGCCCACTTTGTCGCCATTGTACATTTGGGCGACTCAAGAGTCGCCCCTACGTCGTTCCTACAGACGGATGGTCGGCGGCGAGCAAGCCCTGCAACCCCGTCCAATTCGCGCTTGGAGTCGCGCAGCCCTCGCTAGGACTGGTCGTCATCTGTCCAGTGGCGAAAAACAATCCCTTCGTCGCCGCGCAGCTTGAGCATGGTCAGTCGGTCGGGGTGATTATTGAATCGCATAGCTAAATCCCA
>DAOUJB010000107.1:0-1757 GCA_034423155.1 Anaerolineae bacterium
CTGGATACGCTGATCAAGCAGCGGCCGATCGCAGCGGGGACAGACGAAACTGCCCCGGTCGAGGTAGACGATATCGCCCTGCTGCAGGCGCGGCTGGTCGATGGCGCGCTGGGTACGGTCGAAATTTCGCGCATGGGCACGGGCGCGACCAACGATGTCGTGCTGGAGATCTTCGGCGACAAAGGCGCAATCCGCTTTGATCTGGCCGAGCCAGCCTGGCTGCAAGTCTATGATGTGCGCGAAGGCGACCATGTGCGCGGATTCCGCAAAATCGAGGCGGTCGGACGCTATGCCGGGCAGCGAGCGCCGGACTGGTCGATGCCACCGGGCTTCATGCGCGCTCATGCCGAATGCCAATATCAGTTCATCCGCGCCATCTGGGACGACAGGCCCGCCGAGCCGTCTTTCGCCGCTGGGCTGCACATCCAGCGCATCATGGCGGCGGCGGAATCTTCATCGGCGCGCGGAGGCTGGGTTAATGTCGCGAGTTGAATAGGTGCGTGTGACACAGAGGACACAGAGGACACAGAAAACACAGAGGATTTGTGTAGGGGCGACTCTTGAGTCGCCCACATTCGGGAAGACTCACCGTAAGCAGTCAAATTATTGCGTGGCTTTGCAATGAGCGAACATCACTACGACTTCATCATCATCGGCAGTGGCATGGGCGGCGGGACGATTGCTTATGCCCTGCGCGAGAGCGGCGCACGCATCCTGCTGCTGGAGCGCGGCGACTACCTGCCCCAAGAAGCGCAGAATTGGCAGGTCGAGGCTGTCTTCGCCCAGAATCGCTACAAACCCGCCGAGCAGTGGATTGATGCAGCCAGCGGCGCGGGCTTCAAACCGGGCGTTCATTATTTTGTGGGCGGCAATACCAAAGTCTATGGCGCATGCCTGCCGCGCTTTCGCAGCGAAGATTTCGAAGCGCTGGAGCACGAAGGCGGCACATCGCCGGCCTGGCCCATCAGCTACGAAGAGCTTGCGCCCTACTATGACATCGCCGAGCGACTCTTCTTCGTGCATGGTGCAGCGGGCGAAGATCCTTGCGAGCCGCCGCGCGCCAGCCCCTATCCATTTCCCGCCCTGCCGCACGAACCGACAATCGCTGCGCTGTGCGACAAGCTGCGCGATCAAGGGCTGCATCCCTACAGCCTGCCCATGGCTGTCGATTGGCGCGAGGGCGGACGCTGCATCCGCTGCCTGACCTGCGATGGTTTCCCCTGCAAGCTGCATGCCAAGGGCGATGCCGAACGCTGCCTGGTGAATCCCGCCCTGGGGCATGACACGGTCGAGCTTTGGACGAAGACGCGAGCGCTGCGCATATTGACTGACGACAGCGGCGGACGCGCTACGGCTGTCGAAGTCGAGCGGGCCGGCGAAGCGCTCACCCTGCATGGCGACTGCATCGTGGTGGCTTGCGGAGCGGTTAATTCGGCGGCGCTGCTGCTGCGTTCTGCCAACAGCGCGCATCCCAAGGGGCTGGCGAATTCGTCTGACCTGCTGGGGCGCAATTATATGGTGCACAACAACACCGCCCTCACCGCAATCGATCCGCGAAAAACCAATCCCACTGTGTTTCAGAAGACTGTGGCTATCAACGATTATTACTTTGGCGATGACGATTTTCCTTTTCCCATGGGCAATATCCAGGCGCTGGGCAAGCTGCAAGCCGGCATGTTGTCGGCGGCTGTGCCCGGGCTGCCCAAGAGCCTGCTGCGGGGTATGGCGCGGCGCAGCATCGACTGGTGGGTCATGTC
>DAOUJB010000108.1:0-4936 GCA_034423155.1 Anaerolineae bacterium
GGCAATGTGCTGCGCGATGTCATTGAGGGCGGCAGCGCCAAAGTGACGCGCCTCGACCAGATTTTTCGCCAGGACGACAGCAGCCACATCGTCAGCAACGCCCACCGCATCAACCAAGGCGCCCAGCCCTACACCGACAACCACAGCAAAGATTTCTTCTTCTTCAACATCGAAGATCCCGAATCAGTGGCTGAGCAGATCGTCCTGCTCGTGCGCGACAAGCTGCCAGCTCGCGAGCAACTGGATGCCGTGCGCGATATCCAGGTCATCGCGCCCATGTATCGCGGCGCGGCCGGCGTGCACAACCTCAACAGCCGCCTGCAAGCCGAGCTAAATGGCGATTTTCGTACTGCCGAGTTAAAGCTGGGCAGCCGCGTCTTCCGCGTCGGCGACAAGGTGATGCAAACGCGCAACAATTATGACAAAGATGTCTTCAACGGCGATATCGGCTTCATCCACAGCATCGACCCGCTTGACAAGAGCCTGCAGATTTCCATGGACGGGCGGCTGGTCAACTACGAATCGATGGACCTGGACGATTTGATGCACGCCTATTGCATCAGCACGCACCGCTCGCAAGGCTCGGAGTATCCCGCCGTGGTCATGCCCGTTTTGACGCAGCACTGGATGATGCTGCAGCGCAACTTGATCTATACCGCCATCACCCGCGCCAAGCGACTGGTCGTGCTGGTGGGCACTCGCCGCGCGCTGAAAATCGCTGTCGACAACAACAAAGTGGCGCAACGGCACACCGGTCTGGCGCAGCGACTGCGCGCATGGGACAGCCTCGATTCTGAGCGCGCAGAAAGCAAAGCCAGACAAGACGCAATGGCGGTCGTGGCAACGCTCGGACCAGGGATGCTGGGGCGATAGTCCACCCCACGGAATACCCCCCTCAATCCCCCCGACAGGTCAGGGGGAGGCAAGGCACGCGCGGATTCTGTCGCCATGTCGTGAGACAGCTCCTGAAACTCCCCTCTCCGACTCGTCGGGGAGGGGCCGGGGGTGGGGTGAAGTAACCTTTCCTGTCCTGAGACGAAGCATCAATAGGTTGATGAAAGGCTGGTCAATCGCGTCTGGCGATCAGCGCACAAAGGACACGCGCAGGCCTGCCGTCACCGCGGGATCAAGAGTCTGCGCCGCGCCGGTCGTCTTGAAGCTCACAGCAAAGGGCACGGGCGCGTTTCTCGCCAGGTGCTCCGCCAGCGGACCCGGCTTGTCATCGGGCAGCAAGTATTCCAGCGTATGCCCGCCGACTGTCAGGCGCGTGCCGCTCGCGCGCAGGTCATCCCGCCGCACATACTCGCCGGCGACGCCGCCCATCAAGCCCGCCATAATCGGCACGGGCCGCAGGTCGTCCACCGCTAGCGTCAGGCAATCAATGCCAGTGACTCCGTTGGCATGCGCGCGCTCGGCCGGCAGACGTTCTTCGCGCGGCGTAATATCTTCAATGATGAAGGGAATCCGTCCCTGGAATTCGCCCTCGACCTTGTTGTTGATCCATCTGACGACATAGCCGTCGGGTCTCTCGCGCCCGCCTTCGTACAGGTCGCTGCTGGATACGCCGGCTTGCAAGAGCGCCTGTTGGTCGGCCTGGATGTCATCGCTGGCCATGCAGAAGTCGATCAAGCCACCGCCGCGCGCGTGCAGTAAATCCCACCAGGGATGCGCCGGCGCTTCTTCATAGAAACCCAGCAGCTCGATATAACTGCCATCGGCGAATCCGATCAGCGCGTTGTACGAGCCATACGCGTGCCGGCCGCCTTCGATGACGCTGAAGCCCAAGCCGCGATAAGTCTCAATCGCGCGTTCTAGCGAATGCGCCACGATGACGAGATGGTCGATGCCAGTGATCATGTTCCACTCCTCTTGCGATGTCTGTGTTGCCACGCGCTTGTCTGCTGAAAAGTGGCACATAATGCATTATAATCGTGTGGCTTGACGCAAACCAGATATATAGTTCCCTTCATGGCTGAAAAAATCGCGGGCACGGTCAGGAAAATTGCTTATCGCAAGGACAATGGCTTCTGCGTTCTGGAAGTCGCTCCTGACAATAATTCATTTACCCCAGAAGACCAAAATGGCAACATTAAGGTAGTTGGCGTATTGCCTGATGTCGCTGTAGGCGAGGCGCTGCGTTTCACTGGCAGTTGGCAAGACGACTCCCGATATGGAAAACAATTCCGGGCAAGTGCCGCTGTGCATCGCTTGCCAAATACAGAAAGCGAAATCATCGACTATTTGAGTAGCGACGCCGTCAAGGGCATTGGCCCCGAGACCTCCCGGCGCATCGTGGAGGAATACGGCGAAGCCACGCTCGAGCAGCTTATTGAAGATCCCGGACAAGTGTTCAAAGCGCCTTTTCTGAGACCCGGACAAGTAGAAATCGTTCTCAAGAGGTGGCGCGAAGACCATTTGGAGCGCACTACAGTTGCCTGGCTCCAGGAAGCAGCGCTATTTTCCTACGAGCTGGCCCGGCGCGTCTTTGACAAATACGGGGACAAGAGCGTCAGTCTCATTAAACACGACACCTATCAGTTGGCTGTCGACGGCCTGCTGTCCTTCAACGAAGCGGGCGATCTTGTCAAGCAGCTGGGTGTGGAGACTATTGAGCGTCAAAAGCGCCAAGCTGCCTTGCTTTTCAGCTTGCAAGATTTTGAGCGCCAGGGACATACCTTCGCTCCTCGCAAAGCGCTCTTGACAGATGTCAGTCAGCGCCTTCAGTTAACCGGCGAGTACGAAGAAAGTGACCTGTTGGCGGCGCTTGAACAGTTGCAGGAAGAGCAGAAACTGGGCGAAGAGGAATTGCTGCTCGACGACAGCGCCAAGGCAACACGTGCAATCTACCTGCCAGAATTGTGGCACGCGGAAGAATCCGTGTCGAAAATGCTGCGTGAACATGCCGGTCGCTCAGACTTGTTCGGAGACGAGCAAGACCATACAGACTCGGCTCTGCAAGCATCTGACGACTTGCCGCTGAATTACGCTCAGCTGGCGGGAGTCAGCCGCGCGGTGAACTGGCGGCTTAGCGTCTTGACTGGCGGCCCCGGCACGGGCAAGACCCTTATCATGAAATCGCTCACCAATTACTTGCGCAACAAAAACTATCGTGTGCGACTGGCCGCACCGACTGGGCGCGCTGCCAATCAGCTTGCCAAAGCCGCCGATCATGGCGCGTCTACAATACACCGACTGCTGGGCTGGGATTCCGATAACAAGTCGGTCAAGCATCACCGCGGAAACCCGCTGCCGCTCGATCTGCTGGTCGTCGATGAAGCTTCCATGCTCGGTCTGCGGCTATTTCACAAACTGCTGGAGGCGCTGCCACCCAAGGCGCATCTGCTGCTCGTTGGAGATACCGACCAACTGCCACCAGTAGAAGCGGGCAATGTGCTGCACGATCTTATCAAGAGCGAATTGGCTCCGGTAACGCGCCTGCAAGACATATACCGCCAGGACGAGAGCAGCAGCATTATCGAGAATGCCAATCGCATTAGACAGGGCAAGCACCCCAATTACGACACGAGTGAATCCGGAAACTTCTTTATCTTCCATATCGAAAATGCTGACCAAGCCGCGGAGCAGATCGTCGAGCTGGCAAGCCACAAGATTGCGGAGAAATGGGACTTGGACCCGCTTAGAGACATACAGATCATCGCGCCACAAAAACAGCGCAAACTCGGCGTCAACAATCTCAATATGCGTCTGCGGCGCGTACTAATCGACTCCAGCGCGCCCAAAGTCGCATTGGGGACCAAGTCTTTTCAAGTGGGCGAAAAGATCATGCAAACAAAAAATGACTATTCTCGCGGCGTGTTTAATGGTGACATCGGCTTCGTTGTTGGCATCAACCACGCAGAGAGAACATTGGCAGTCGCTTTTGAGCGGCACACGCAATTGGAAGACAGCAACGGCAGCTTGCCCGGCTTTCTTGAGCTGCCTGACGGCGGCGGCGAGGTCATCTATTCTTTTGATGACGCGCAATCGCTAGAATATGCCTACTGCATCACCGTGCATAAAGCGCAAGGCTCGGAATATCCCGCCGTGATTGTGCCTGTGCACGGCGAACAGTCCCCCATGCTGATGACTCGCAAGCTACTCTACACAGCCATAACGCGCGCCCAACAAGTCGTTTGCCTAGTCGGCACCCGCGACGCTGTGCAAAACGCCATAGACCGCGCAGAAACCAACACAAGATATAGCGGACTGCTGGCGCGCCTGTAGCGCTATTGAGATTCATCCCCACATCCCGCACTCAAACATAACCGCCAGCCACCTTCGTTACCAGGATCGGCTCATCGCCATTGATGATGACGGTATGCTCGTATTGCGCCGAAACGCCGCCATCCACGCTGCGCAGTGTCCAACCATCATCGGCTGTGTTGATGCGCCCGCGGCCTGTGCACAGAAAAGGCTCCAGCGTCAGCACCATGCCATCGCGCAGCACATCTTTGTTGCGCTTGTGATAATGATTGGGGATGGTCGGCTCTTCGTGTATATGCCGCCCTACGCCGTGCCCGCCCAGTTCGCGGAAGGTGCGGAAGCCTTGTCGCCGGGCATATTTTTCGACCGCGCGCCCGATTGCGTTGGCACGAGTTTCCGGACGCGCCATTTGAATCGCCAAGCCCAGCGCGCGCCGAGTGGCATCGCACAGCTTGACCAGCCGCTTTTGCAGAGGCGGCACGATGATTGTCGCGCCCGTATCGCCCCAATAGCCATCAAGCACCGCCGACACATCGACATTCAGCAAGTCGCCAGCGCGGATGAGGCGGTCTTTGCGCGGCACGCCATGCGCCGCTTCGTCATTCAGGCTGATGCAAGTATAGGCGGGGAAGCTGTAGGCTTGCAGCGGGGCGGATTGCGCGCCCATCTCGCGCAGACAGTCGCGGCCGATGTCGTCCAGGTCGCGGGTGGACATGCCCGCCTCGGCGCTGTC
>DAOUJB010000109.1:0-4674 GCA_034423155.1 Anaerolineae bacterium
GCATGATTTCTTCATAATCCGCGCCGCCTTGATCGCCCTCGCTGGCTTTGGTCCAGGCTTGTCCATAACCGGCTGTCGTGCCGCGCTGGTTGAAATACGCCACCGCATAACCCGCATTGGCATAGACCTGGAATTCGTGATTGAAGTCCCAGCCGAACATGGAGCAGTGGACATAGAGCACCAGCGGATAGTTGCGGGCGGGGTCGAAGTCCAGCGGCTTCATCAGCCAGCCATGCACCGGCGCGCCATCGACGCCCTCATACCACAAGCTCTGTGGCGCAGACAAGTCGTGGTCGCGCAGCCAGGGATTGAGGTTGCTCAACTTCCGCGATTCGCCATTCTGCCAGACATAGAGCTCGCCCGGGTTGGCGGGGTTGGCTTGTCCGAAGGCGACGCTGCCGCCGCGCGCCGGGCTATATTCAAAGTTGATGCACTCGCCCGTCACCAGGCATTCTGTCTCGCCGTCCGTGTCGATGCGATACAGATTGGTCGCGCCCTGCTCGGTCAGCAAGAAGTAGATCCACTTGTCGCCAGGCGCCCACTTCACGGTCACATTGGACAGACTTGTGCGCTGGTCGGCCACGGCATAATTGCCGACTTCTTCGTCTATGGATTCGTTGAGCTTCCAGGCTCTTCGCGCTTCGACATCGGCGATATGCGGCTGCCAGAAGTTGCGGCGGTTGACGGGCGGCGGGTGGTTGTGCCCGGCGAAGGCGATATAGCGGTCGGCGTCTCCCCAGACCGGGCTGAATGCTGTGCCCTGCCAATCGGGCAGCAGCAGCTCGGGCGCGCCATCGGGATAGTCGCAGGTCAGAATTTGCCCATAACCCAGCGGCGTGTTTTGTTCGCGCGCCATGCCCACGAAAGCCAGGCGCGAGCCGCTGTTGCTCCATTTCGGCGAGGAATAATCGCATTCGCTGTGCGTGACCTGCGCGAATTCGCGAGAATCCAGCTGCAGCGTCCAGATTTGTTTGTAGCGGTCGTGCACCCAGCCGATGCCGTCTTGCTTGTAGCGCAAACGCCGCACGACCTTGATATTGGGCGGCGGGATGCCAGGGGCCGCGCCGCGTTCTCGATCATTGCGCATGGTCGTCCAGCGCACGCCAGCCAGCAGCTTGCCATCGGCGCTGAAATCCAGCTCGCGCATGGGCATGCCGTCGGTCGGATAGCGGTCGCTGCTGCCATCGGTCAGATTCAGCACGCGCACACTGTCGCCAGTTTCATCGCTGTGACAATAGGCGATTTTGCTGCTGTCGCGGCTCCAAGCCAAGGACGAGACCAGGCAGTCACCGTCGGTCAGTCGCTGGCAAATGTCGCTGGCGAGGCTGTGCAGGTAGAGATGACTGGTGTAGCCATTGCTGGGGGCGTGCGGACGCCGGATGGTGTAGGCGATGTGCGTGGCATCGGGCGAAAGCACGATCTCGTCCAGCCAGCGAAAGTTGAGCAGGTCTTCGGAAATCAGTCCGCGCCGCCGCTGGACAGCGATATCATCGCTCATAAACAAAACTCCATAATAAAATCCAATAGCCATCAATTTGAACACATTGCCCGCAGCGGTACAAGCAAGTTGTCAGTGAATTCTTTTACCACCCGTAATTTAGGCGAGTCGTCGAACGGGCGATACTTGTATAGCCCAAACGCGCAGTGCTTGTCATGTGGGCGACTCAAGAGTCGCCCCTACGTCTTTCCTGCATATTGTTGCTTTACTTTGTCGGACTTACTGGGAGAGATGCAGAGGCATTCAGGGTTAGAGCGGCTCGACGCCCAAGCCCTCCGCCAGCGGACGCAGCTTGGCGACTGTCTCTCGGGCGACCGGGAGGCCGGTTTTCTGCCGTTCTGCCATGCGCTGGAATTCCACCTCGCCGGGCAGCATGACGGGACGGTCCGGGTCGATAGGCGGCGCAGCTTTGACCTGCTCGACCAGCTTCTCCAGCCGCGCTTCGACTTCGGCGGCGGGCAGCAGGGCGGATGGATCGATGGCGACCAGCATGTGCCCGACATCAAAATTGGTATCGTCCTGGAAGACATCCCTGCCGAAGAGCGCACCCGTCATCACGCCGGCCAGCACATCGGTGAACAAGCTTAAGCCATAGCCCTTGTACGCGCCTATTGGCAAGAGCGGACCCGCCATGGCCGCGGCGGGATCGGTGGTTGTTTCGCCAGCGGGCGTCAGCGCCCAGTCTTCGGGCATGGGGCGCCCCTCGCGTTCGTACCAGCGCATCATGCCTTTGCCCGACATGGTCAGCGCCATATCCAGCACGATGGCAAGCTCGCGGCTGCGTGGGATGGCGATGCCCCAGGGGTTGGTGCCCAGCACGACCTGCGCGCTGCCCCAAGGCGCCATTTCTGCGGCGGCATTGGTCATCGCCCAGCCGATCAGGCCTTGCTTAGCAGCTGTCAGCGCATGATAGCCGGCGATGCCGAAGTGGTTGCTTCCGCGCACGCCGACCATGGCGATGCCGCTGCGTTTGGCTTTGACGACCGCCCGCGACATGGCTCGCTGCGTCGCCACATAGCCGAAGCCCTTTGCCGCATCCAACAGGGCATACGCGGGGCTATCTACCAGCCAGCGCATGGACGCCTGGGGCACGATGCCGCCATTTTCCAGCCGCCGTTTGTAGCGGAAGAGCTTTTCTAGCCCTTGCCCTTGTCCGGGATGCCACCACTGCGCCGCGGTCATCAAGCCATCGCTGATGATCCCGGCTTCTTCGGGCGATGCGCCCAGAGCGCAGAGAAAGTCGCTAGCAAAGCCGCGCAGCCTCTCCAGCGGATAGTGATCGACCAGCGCCGCGTTTTGGATTTCGTATGCCATGCGCTTGACCTCACATAAAAGGATGATGCAACGGATTGAGCACCGCTTCGTTGACGACGAACTCGGCGGGACTGGTCAACAGCTGCGCGACTAAGCCTGCGACAGCTCGCGGGTCCATGCTTTCGCTGCGTGGCTGGACACCGATGGGAGCGCCTCGCCAGCCGGTATCCATGCCGCCGGGATAGAGAATGGTCGAGCGGATGCCCTGCGCCGCGCCAGCCTGGGCAATGGCATGATTCAAGCCGGTCATGCCAAATTTCGTCGCGCCATACGCCGGGCTGCCGCCGCCACGCAAGCCAGCTGTGCCAGAAATATTGATGACATAAGCTTGCTGCGCTCGGCACAAGCTGTTCCAAAGCGCGCGCGTCAGATAAAAGACGCCCGATAAATTGGTGCCGATTACGGCGTCCCAATCTGCGAAGTCCGTCTCGGCGAAGCTGCGCGGAGCGGGTATGCCAGCATTGTTCACCAGCGCGTCCAGCGTGCCGAACTGGGCATCGATCTGTGCCGCCAGCGCCTGCACCTGCGCCGCATCGGCTACATCACAGGCGAGCGCCGTGGCTGCGCCGCCACTTTCGCGAATAGCGTTTGCGGCGGATTCCAGCGGCTCGCTGCGCCGCGCGATCATCACGACATGCGCGCCCAGCCCGGCGAGTTCTTGGGCGATTGCCAAGCCCAGTCCGTGGCTCGCGCCGCTGATGACGGCTGTCTTTTGATTCATAGATCCTCGTCTCTTTTGTGCTGGCGAGTCACCGCCTCGCCCCTACGGATATTAAGGAAAGGTGGGAGCGAGAGTCACAACCCCGCCATCGCCAGTTTCATGCGGCGCAGACCTTCTACCAATTGCTCTTCGGGCTGCAAAAAGGTCATGCGCAGGTAATCTTTGCGCTCTTTGGAGAAGGCCGAGCCGGGATAAGCCAGCACGTGCTGCTCACTCAGGATGCGCTGGGCGACTTCGGCGCTGTCCATGCCAGTGAAGGCGATATTGGCGAAGACGAATTGCCCGCCCTGTGGCACGCCGTATTGCATGCCCATCTCGTCCAGGGCATCCAGCACCAAGCGCCGCCGCCGCGCATAAGCCGCCGCCATCATCTCCACTGCGTCTTGCGGTCCGGTCAGCGCGGCGATGCCAGCATGCTGCGAGATGATGGAGGTGCCGCCGCTGATCGCCGCCTTCAGCTCGGCCACGCGCGCCATGAGATCGGCGGGACCCACGATCCAGCCCAAACGCCAGCCGGTCATGGAATAGGCTTTGGACAGGGCGTTGAGCGTCAGGCTGCGTTCTTTGCCGCCGGGCAGCGAAGCCGGGCTGGTGTGCACAAAGTCGTCATACACGAACAGGTCATAGATGTCGTCCGCCAGGATCATCAGGTCATGCTCGATGGCGATATCCACCAGGGCGCGCATATCGGCGGGCGAAATCACATTGGCGGCGGGGTTGTTGGGCGAAACCAGCAGCAAGGCGCGCGTCTTTTCGGTGATGGCAGCGCGCACGGCAGCCGGGTCGGCGCGGAAATCTTCTTCGTGCCCCGTCTGCACAGCCACTTTGACGCCGCCGGCGAAGGCCAGCGAATCGGCATAGGTATTGTAATTTGGCTCGGGCACGATCAGCTCATCGCCTTCGTCGAGTGTCGCCAGCACCATCAGGAAGAGCGCTTCTTGCCCGCCATTGGTGACGACGACTTCGCTGGCGGGGTCGACATCGATGTTGTTGACGCGTTTGACGCGCGCCGCGATCGCTTCGCGCAGAGCCGGCAAACCAGCCGCTGGCGGGACATCGGCCTGGTGGTGGATCATGGCCTGTTTGGCGGCCGCGACGATATGCGCGGGGGTATCGAAGTCCGGGTCGCCGCGTCCCATCA
>DAOUJB010000110.1:0-7606 GCA_034423155.1 Anaerolineae bacterium
ATCGCCAGCATCTTCAGCAAACCGCTTTCGTGCGGACCATGAAAATCGGTGTGGACTTTGGTCCGGTTGGCGATGATCAGCCCATCTGCGCCGGCGACATTTTTGTCCAAATAAGCGCGGACGCCGACGCTGGTGAGGCCCTTGTCGACCACTTCCATGGTGGCATGAATCGGGCAGCCCATGCTGGCTTCGTTGATGCCGAGTCCGTCCAGCACCTCGATTTGGCCCGCGGGTGTGCCGCCGCCATGACTGCCCATGGCTGGCACGATGAAAGGGTCGCCGCCGCTGGATTTGACCAAGCCGACCAGTTCTGCGGCGATCGTGTCGATGCTGGCGATGCCGCGGCTGCCAAAACCCAGGGCGATGCGTTTCCCCTGCACTTGCCGCGCCAGCCCCAGCCGCGCCCATTCGGCTCGCAGCGTGGCGGGGATATCAAGAGGCTGCGCTTTGGGCAGCGCCTGCGTGATTGGAAACAGGTCGGGGATGTGGATGTCTTCCATTTGTGGGCTCTTTTCGCTTGGCTATCGCGGCGTATTCTAGCACAAGTAGAGCGAAGCAAGTCAGGCAAAAGCTAGGCACAGATGGTACGCCAAGGTAGTGCTGCGATAATCAGATGAATTGGCGTAGGGGCGAGACTTGTCTCGCCCACAAAACCGCAGTGAATCGTTTGGCGACTCAAGGATCGCCCCTACTTAGTTCCTTTCGGTTGTTGCATCAATTTAGGGAGAGGCGATCGACAATTTTCACCGCGAGCCCAGCCGCTTCCAGCCGCTGCCGAGCGATGTCGATGTATTCGCGCGAAATATCAATGCCGATGAAGTCGCGCCCATGCAGCAGCGCCATCTTGCCAGTCGTGCCGCTGCCGCACATGGGGTCCAGCACCAGGTCGCCGGGCTTGCTCCACGACAGGATGTGGTCTTCCGCCAGCTTCTCCGGGAAGACGGCGGGATGCTGAAAGGCGATTCTGTCGCGGGTGGTGCCGCCCAGCCCGACCGCATAGGACCAAATATTGGTGCGCGTCTTTTCTTTTTTGAGCTCGCCGCGTTTCTTTTTATTGATGCCATCGGGCAGCTTGTTGTGCGTCAGCAGTTCCATGCCGTGCCGCGCGGTCGGGACTTTTAATGGGTTGAATGTCGCGGGTTTGCCTTTGCTCAGCACGAACATGAATTCGTAGGCGTTGGTATAGGCGTTGCTGCGCATGAAGGGCGTGTTCTTCTTCTGGTAGATCATGATATCGTGCGCGGAGAAGCCGATCTCCTGGAAGAAGAGCGCCTGGCGAAACGAGATCAGGCTGCGTCCGCCGCGGATGCGGTCGCCCACGACCCAAACGACCACGCCGCCGTCCGCTGTAACGCGATAAAGTTCTTGCGCAATGTCTTCAAAAGGAAAGCTGTAGCCATTGTAATCGCGCAGTTCGTCATAGGGCGGGGAGGTGACGACCAACTGCGCGCTTGCGTCCTCCAGTTCGCGCATCCGCTCGACGCAGTCGCCTGCCATTAGTTTTCCTGCGCACTCTTTGGTCTCGTCTTTGACATGCTCGCGGACTTTGTTGCGGTTGCTGTTGACGCGTTGTTCCCGGGCGAGCGTCAGTTCCATTTGTTCCATGATCGTCCCATCCAGATAAGCAGGTGAGATTATGGGCTATTTTGCAAGCATAGCATACCTGTTCCCCGTTGGCTTTCGCAACTCGGTAAGTTCAATGATGGAGTCCAACAATCCGAATCAACGGCGACATTGCGGGCGAGTCATCGCCTCGCCCCTACAACAGCGCAGTGTTTCGTTTGAGCGACTCTTGAGTCACCCGTTCGGCAACCCTTCGCAGTCAGGCACTGTCAAACTCAATGCTGTCGACATCATAGAAGCGATTGGTGAAAGGCCGCAGGAATTCCCTTTCCAAGTGTGATTTGCAGCACAGGATGGGAGTTTCAATCAGGATTTGACGCTCGCCTGACTTTCGTTTCGTTCTGATTTCTGCGTCGATTTTGTCGAACACTTCCGAGTAAGGGCGCACGGCAGCGACATCTGCGATAACGCCAGTCGCAATCGTGACCGTGATGGCCAAGATCACCAGCATCGCCACAACTCTGATTATCTGCGCCAAAAAACCAGGCCATGCCCAGCCGATGAAGAACCCCCAGGCGAGCCCGCACCAACAGCCTATGAATGAGATTGCGGCGAAATAGCGCCCACCTGTGTTTGGAATGTCAAATAACACTGTAATTGATGCTATCCACAGGAAGGACATTGCGGCGATCAAATAAAAGATGCCCATGCCAACAGCGAAACGCTTGAACGCAGCCCCCGCCCGGCGCAGCGACAATTGCCATGCCGTCATCAGTAGCATGCAGTGCAGGCTCAGCCATAGATACATTTCGACGCGCAGGTTCACATGCAGAAAGCGCAGCATCAGAAACAAGCCCAGCGCCCCCGCCAGCAGCCCCAGCGGCGCAGTTTTTGAATGCCATCGCCTGCGCAGCGCCCATGCGAATGCAGCCAACAAAAGGGCATTCAGCGCGATAACAGCGAAATATTTGCTGCTGTAGCGCCCGAGTATGACAGGCTCATAGCTGGTGTGGGACAGCAGAAGCGGCAAAAACAGCAGTTGGCAAAGTAGTCCAAATAGCCAGCAATTTGCAGCTCGATTGCTCTCGTTTCGCTGTGCTGGCATAAGAGCGGATCTTGGCAAAGCGAAGCCGACCAGGATGCCCACAGCAACCATCAGCACAAAAGCCAACTGTAGATCAGGATCGCCAAAGCGATCGAGCATTCTAGACCAGATCATTTCGGGGAATTCATGCCAGAAGCTCGCGGCTTTTTCATAAAGGCCGCTTGCTCGCATGGCTACGCTTGGCGCTGTAATCATCGTCAAACCGCCCAGCGCGATCCCCAGCCAACACGAGAACAGGGGGTAGCCCAGCCTTTGCTTCCAGTCCCTTCCAGCTGCCGCGACTGCTGCGAGCAGCACAGTCAATGCCATCGCCATCACCACCGTGTATGTCTCGCTGAATCCGGCAATCCAGAAAGCCAGCGCCGCGCAGGCCAGAAGCCACGGCTTGGGCGAGCGTTTGTTCGGAGTCTGGTGGATTTGCAGCAGCAGAGACAGCAAGAGCACAGTGAAGGCCAAGGGCATGACATATCGAGCGGTTGCGCTAAACCAATACAGAGTTTTCGAGCCGTAGAAAGCAAAAGCCACAGCGCTGCCCAACAAGGCGTTAGCCATCAAAGCGAGTCGCCAGCGGGAGCGATCGGTCCCGAGCAGCTTCAATATCTGGCTCAACAAGATCGTCCCCGCCGCAATGAGGCTGGTCAGCGCGACAGTCGGGAATAGCCTGAGACCTTGCGGGCCCAGCGTGCCGTACAACGTTTTGACGACAATCGGTGAATAAGCGCCATGGGACTTTCCCTCATTGCGCCACCAGAGCACGGCTTCAAAAACGCTCATTTCCCGAGCGTCGGTCAGGTGTAACCAGTCGTCGTAATATGGGCGGATGTAAGTACCGCGCCAGGCGAACAACAGCGCGGGAATGAAGCACATGGCCACGATGCAAGCAGCGATGATTGGCTGGACTTTTTGATTGGGGATTGTATGCCCATGCGCATCAGCCTTGCGGTTCATCCGTTCGCACCCCACTCCTGTGCCGAACAATACAGATATATCAATTCAATTTAGACTGAAATTGGAGTGAATTGTGCAATAAGATACCACTAGCCAGAAAGTATATCATATAGATTCGCCTTTGGATGTCGCAACTCAGAAAGACCAAAGTAGGAATGCTACAATGCGATAGAAAGTCGTCGAGGCGACTCTTGAGTCGTCCACCTGATCAACGACGACATTGCGGGCGAGTCATCGCCTCGCCCCTACTCTTTTCAATTTGAGCGCGTTGTGCCCGAGGGGCTGGCAAGCTAGAATCGGCTGGAATGCAAAGGAGCGCAGATCATGACGAATCCGCAGTTGCTGGACGGCGGCATGGGGCAAGAGATCGTCAATCGCGGCGGCAAAGGCATGTATGGCGAATGGGCGAGCGGCGCTCTCTATGATGCGCCCGAACTCGTCAGCGCGATTCACCGCGACTACATCGACGCCGGCGCCGATATCATCACCGCCAACACCTATGGCACAACGCGCACCCGCCTGCGCTACATGGATAAGGAAGACCAGCTCGCGCCCCTGCTGCAAACCGCCAGCGACCTGGCGAATGCCGCCCGCGACCAGGCCCGCCGCGATATCCAAGTCGCCGCCAGCCTGCCGCCGCTGGAAGCCAGTTATGTCAATACTTTCGCATTGTCATTTGATCAGACCGCCGCTGAATTTGCCGAAATGATGGACCTGTTGGCGCCGGGCGTGGATATCTACCTGGGCGAGACATTTTCGACCAGCTTCGAAGCGCGCGCCTTCCTGCAAGCTGCGCAGGGACGGGGCAAACCGGTCTGGCTGGCGCTGACCCTGGACGACCGGCATCCAGAGCGACTGCGCGGCGGCGAAAAACTGGCGGATGTCATCGCCATGCTGCCCGAGCCAGGACCCGCTGCCCTGCTGCTGAATTGCTGCAAACCAGCCACCATCAGCCAGTCGCTGCCCATTCTGCAAGGGAGCGGGCGGCCTTTCGGCGCATATGCCAACGGCTTCACCGGCATCCCCGACGACTGGGTCGATCGCGGCGGGGTGGCGCAGCTTTCGGCGCGCGAAGATATGTCGCCAGAATCTTATGCGCGGGATGTGGCGGGCTGGCTCGAAGTCGGCGCGTCTATCGTGGGCGGCTGCTGCGAGACGGGTCCCGCGCATATCGCCCGCCTGCGCGAGCTGATTGACGCGGGCAATGGATCGGCGGAGGCAAGCCAATGACTCAACGCAGCGCACTAATCACCGGCGCGGGCAGCGGCCTGGGACGAGCGATCGCGCTGCGGCTGGCGACGGCTGGCCTGCAAGTGCGGCTGGCGGGGCGAACCGAGGGCAAGCTGCGCGCGGTCGCGGACGAAATCGCGGCGCTGGGCGGCTCTGCGCAGGTTCACGCGCTCGATCTGGAAGACGACCAGGCTCTGACGCAGCTGGCAAGTGATCTGGCGGGGGCGCGGCTGGATGTGCTGGTCAATTGCGCCGGCGACTGGCTGATCGCCATGCTGGACGACAGCGCCGATGCCCAGCTCGACCACCTGTTGCGCTTGAATCTGCGCGCCCCTTATGTGCTGACGCGGCGGCTGCTGCCCAATCTGCGCCGCAGCGACAACGCCAGCATCATCAATATCGGCTCCATCGTGACGGCGCTTTCTGTGCCCGGCGTCAGCGCCTACACAGCGTCCAAAGTCGGCTTGAAAGGCCTCACGGGCGCATTGGCTGCCGAATTGCGCGCAGAGCTGATCCGCGTGGTGATGATATCGCCCGGTCCTGCCGATACGCCCATGCGCGATGCCGCCTCGCCGGGCATAGACAAGTCGCTGCTGGTCGAGCCGCAGACGATCGCCGAACTGGTGCATGTGGTCGTGTCGCTGCCGCGCGGCATCACCACCAGCGACTTCACCCTGCATTCCCTGCGCTGGGGATAGGGCAACTCCCTCGGTTCCCCCGACAGGTCAAGCGGGAGGCTCAATCCTAGGCTCCCATCCCTGACTCGTCGGGGAGGGGCTGGGGGAGGGGTTGCTCCCGAAAGGCTATGGGACTGGGGCAGATTCTTTCCAGCGCGCCAGCACGGCATCCCAGACCTCGGGATTGATCAGGTGCGGCGGGCGCTCGCCACGCAGCATTTGCAGCACCTGCTCAAGCGCGTGCACAACCAGGCGGCGCTTGCCAACCAGGGTGGCGCTGGCGACATGCGGCGTGATGACCACATTGTGCCGCTCCAGCAGCGGATTGCCCGCCAGCGGTGGTTCCGGGTCGGTCACATCCAGCCCTGCGCCGAAGAGCCGCCCCGCGTCCAGCGCATCCACCAGCGCCGCTTCATCGACATGCCCGCCGCGCGATACATTGATGAAGACGGCGCCTGCTTTCATCTGCGCAAATCGCCGCGCATTCATCAGCTTGTGCGTCTCGTCGTTCAGCGGCAGATGCAGCGAGACGACATCGGATTCGCCCAGCAGCGCCTCCAGCGACTCGGCGCGTTGGACGCCCAGCGATTCAAAGCGATCGCCCCCGATATAGGGGTCGTAGGCCGCAACCTGCATGCCGATGGCGCGCGCAATCCCGCTGACATGCCCGCCGATGCGCCCCAAACCCACCAGCCCCAGCCGCTTGTTCTGCAGCTCCAGCGCGCGATAGTCGCCCCAGACATTGCGCGCTTCGCCACTGGCCAGCATTTCATTCAGCGCATTTTCGACGCTCTTGAGGCGGCGAGCCACGCTGAACATCAGGGCGAGGGCTTGCTCGGCAGTGGAGACGGTGGGGGCGTCTGGCGCATTGACCACGGCGATTTGGCGGGCGCTGGCCGCAGCGATATCGACCTTGTCATAGCCGATGCCCGTGCGCGCGATGATCAGCAAACGCGGCGCGCGATCCATGCACTCGGCATCGTAGCTATTTCCGCCAGCCATGACCGCGTCCGCGCCTTCCAAATTGTGCCAGCGATCGGACTGGTCAGCGGGACAGATGCCATCCGCCACGCTTTCAAACAGCGGGCGAAAGTCGTCGGGAACCGATTTTTCGAACCAGATTTTGTACATGCAGGTTTCCTCTCACAATCAAGAACTTCGCCCAGTCTCCCCATAGCAACGCGGGGAAGGGCTTGTCGGGCTTGTGGGCGACTCAAGAGTCGCCCCTACGCTTTCGACGCGCAAGCTGGGCTGGAGTTAAAAATGCACATCTTCGTCAACGATTTCGCCGATATCATCAGTGGCCTCGCGGATTTGCTTGAACTCGGCGGTCAAGGCGCGGTTAAATGCCGAAATGTCGGAGCTGTGCATGACCAGATTGGCGCCGGCTTTGACCCACTCGATCTCGTGATGGGCGAAGTTATGGTGGATGCCCACGCCCACATTCGCCGCCCGCGACTTGCTGATTATCGTGCGGATGGCGGCTTGAAAGTCGGGATGGTCGTATTGCTCGGGGATCCCCAGGCTGCATGACAGATCGTGCGGACCCACCAGCACGCAGTCGATATACGGCAGGCGCAGGATGTCATCGAGATTTTCCAGCGCCGGCACGCTTTCGATATTGATGAAGAGCGCTTTGTGGGCGTTGCGCCGCGCCAGATAGTCGGCCAGCTCTGGCTCGAGCTCCTTTTCGCCAGCCAGCGCCGCGCGCAGCTTTTCGCCTTTCAGCGGGGCAAATTTGACAGCGCCGCCCAGTTCGATGACTTGCCCGGGCGATTCTACATAGGGCGCGATGATGCCGTGCGCGCCGCCATCCAGGGTCATCTGCGCCAGGTAGGGGTCGGGCTCGGGGATGCGCACGACGGGCGCCAGGTCGAGCGCGGCATACAACTGGCAGAGCCACGAGATGGCGCTGCGGTCTTGCGGCGTATGTTCGGTATCAATAAAGACCATATCCAAATCGAGATTTTGCACCACGCGCGCCCATATCGGCGAGGGCGAATACATGGCGCTGCCATAAACCCGCTGCCCGCTGCGCAGGGCGTGTATTAGCTGTTGTCCATTCATGCGCATTGACCGCCTG
>DAOUJB010000111.1:0-3563 GCA_034423155.1 Anaerolineae bacterium
TTACATCACCCGTGAATGGAATAACATGATTATCCATTACAACACGGACATGTTTGACGCGGCCGGGCTGGGCACGCCCGATCCCATGTGGACCTGGGACGACTTCCTTGAAGCCGCTCTAACTCTGACCACCGGCGAAGGCGGCGACAAAGTCTTCGGTTATGTCATCCCCTTCTTCTTCTTCGGGTTGCAGCCCTGGTTCCACACCAATGGCACGGGTGTTCTGAATGGCGACTGGACGCAATCCAATCTGGATGACCCGAAGATGCTGGAATCGGTCAAGTTCATTCATTCCCTGGTGCATGAACACGGCGTTTCGCCATCGGTTGAAGGTCAGGATCAGCTTGGTTTGTTTACGTCCGAGCGGGCTGCCATGACTGCCTTCGGGCGTTGGACATTCGCCAATTACATCGCCAACGACTTCAGGCAAGTTGATGTAGTCCACTGGCCGCGGAAAGAAACCGGCACCACAGTCTTTGGCTCCGGCGGCTGGGCAATCACGAAGAGTGCGCAGAATGTGCCGCTCTCGCTGGAATTGATCAAGGAATTCTCCAGCATCGAAACTGATGTCGATTCCATCCGCTTCGGTACCTTCATCCCGTCGCGGCGCTCTTCCGCTCTTAGCGAGCAATTCCTCGCTTTTCCAGATCACGCGAATTACTTCTGGGAGAGCCTGGATGACATCAAGCCCGTGCCATCGCCGGCCAACTTCGCCGAGATGTCTGAAATCTTCATGCGGCACATGGGCGACATCATGGCCAACATCGCCACGCCGGAACAAGGCTTGGAAGCCGCGCATATCGAACTGACAGCCGCTATGGACCGCCTGGCCGAGCGGATGTCTTCGTAGGCTGCCGCCTGGCACAGTACAATACAAGCCTGCAAGAGCGATCTTGCGGGCTTTCGTTGCCATGAACCACAGGAAGACATAGGGTCATGTTGTCACCCAAGCGCAGCGAAGCTCTGGCGGGCTATCTTTTCATCCTGCCCACATTCATCGGCTTCGCGATCTTCATTTTGTATCCTCTGGTGGAGTCGCTGCGCATCAGCTTTTACGAATACAGCATCTTGGGCGATTCGTATTATGTCGAGTTGGACAATTATTCCAGGCTTCTGAGCGACAGTCGGCTGCGCAAAACCTATGGCAACACGATCATTTTCACCGGCTTTGCGGTCTTCTTTAATACGGGAATTGGCTTGTTGCTAGCGGTTTTCCTCAATCGGCGCATGCCGGTCTTGATGCGAAACTTTTATCGCTCGGCTTTCTTCTTCCCTATCTTGATCGCCCATACCTATATCGCCGTCATTTGGCAATATCTCTACCATCAAGATACCGGCGTCATCAACTATTATCTGGCATTTCTCGGTATCGACCCCATACCTTGGCTGAGTCATCCGGCTTGGGCGATGGCGGCAATTATCATCATGGATGTCTGGAAGAATACCGGCTTCGCCATGCTGGTTTTCCTGGCAGGCCTTCAATCAATCCCGCAAGAATACTACGAAGCGGCTCAGCTGGACGGCGCAAACGATCGGAATCTCTTCACTCGCATCACGATCCCGTTGCTTAGCCCATCTATCTTTTTCATCCTCGTCATCTTCATGATCGGCGCGCTTCAAGTCTTCGACACGATCATCGTGCTCACCGACGGCGGTCCCGGCGACGCCACGCGCAGCGTTGTCATGTACATTTATCAGCAGGCCTTTCAACGGCTGGATTTCGGCTATGCCGCCGCCATCTCCTGGACACTATTCCTTGTGATCATGGCGGTAACCCTGGTGCAGTTCCTGGTGAGCCGCCGCTGGGTCCACTATGAATAGCCGAGCGAAGGTTTTTGTGTCGTGATTGCCCAAACCAAAGCGCCTTTTTCCGCCGGACGACAGTTGATTCGGCAAAGCAGAAAACCGCTCAAGTGGCAAGACATCATCTCTTACGCTGTGCTAACGATTGCCGCGTTGCTAGTCTTGCTGCCCCTGTTGTGGATGTTCTCGACTTCGCTGCGTCCACTGGCCGACAGTTACAAGCTGCCGCCGCAATGGCTGCCGACAGATTGGCGCTGGGAGAACTATCTAGCGCCCTTTGAATCGAATGTGCCTTTTGAGCTTTTCTTCCTCAACAGCCTCAAGATTGCGGCTTTGACGACTTTGGGACAGTTAATTTCCTGTTCGATGGCTGGCTATGCCTTTGCGCGCCTGCGCTTTCCCGGTCGTGATTTGCTGTTCATGTTCCTGCTCGCCTCTTTGATGGTGCCCGGCCAGGTGACAATTATCCCTATCTACTTGATGATGGCGGAGTTGAAGCTGGTAAATACGCACGCGTCTTTGATCCTGCCCGGTTTGATCAGCATCTTCGGCGTGTTCTTGATGCGCCAGTTTTTCAAGCAGATGCCGCAGGAACTATTTGACGCCGCGCGCGTCGATGGCGCCGGACACCTGCGCTCCTTCTTGCAGATAGCCTTGCCGCTGGCTGGACCGGGTTTGGCTACCTTGGGCATCATCACTTTCAACGCCAGTTGGAACGGATATTTCGCCGCTCTCATCTTTTTGACTTCCTGGGAGAAGATGACGCTGCCACAAGGCATTGCCCTGCTGACGGGCTACATGAATTCCGGCAATCCCTCGGTGGTGATGGCGGCAGTGGGCTTGGCCATTCTGCCCGTGCTGATTGTCTTCATCGTTGCCCAACGCTGGATTATCGAAGCGCTCACCCGCTCTGGCTTGAAAGGCTAGCGGACTATTCATCTTTCACATATTGCGCAAAGGCAAATCACCATGACGAATCTGCCCGTATTGACCAGCTACGACCAAGACCACCTGCGGCGCATCGGCTTGCCACTGGGCGGCATCGGCACTGGCGTCGTCTCCTTGGGCGGGCGCGGCAACCTGCACAGCTGGGAGATCGTCAACCGCCCGGCCAAGGGCTTTGATCTGGAGCAGAGCTTCTTCGCGCTGTATACGCGCACTGCCGATGGCAGCACGACAGCACATGCGCTGGAAGGCGTCATCCCGCCGGCTGATTATGAAGGCGCTCGTGGCGCAATTGTGCCCAACCACGGTTTGCCGCGCTTTCGTGACTGTCGTTTCGAGGCCGCCTATCCCTTTGGCACGGTGCATCTGAGCGACGAGTCCATCCCCCTGCGCGCCGAGTTGCAAGCGTTCAATCCGCTCATCCCGACCGACAGCGAAAACAGCGGCCTGCCGGTGGCGGTGCTGCGCTTTGTGCTACACAACGAAACGGACGCGGATATCGAAGCGGCGGTTTGCGGCAGCCTGCGCAATTTCATCGGCACGGACGGGACGAATGGTGCGCCGCGCGGCAATATCAACAGCTATCGAGAAGCGGACGGGTTGGCGGGCTTGGTTATGGAATCGACGGGCGTCGACCCAGACGCTCCGCAGTGGGGCACGCTGGCACTGGCCACGCCGCTGGAGTCCGACAGCCGCATCAGCCATCGCACGGCGTGGGCGAACCTGACCTGGGGCGACAGCCTGCTGGACTTTTGGGACGACTTCAGCGAAGACGGCGTCTTGGAAGACCGTGAACGCGGCGGAAAAGACGACCC
>DAOUJB010000112.1:0-8721 GCA_034423155.1 Anaerolineae bacterium
GGTGCGCTGGAAGCCAGGCTTCTGGGGCGACCTGCACACGCTTTGCCGCGATACTGTCTTGCCCAGCATGCGCAATGCTTTGAATGACGACAGCAATGGCGCGCATTTCATCAATTTCTACCTGGCGGCGGGCTTGCAGCAGGGCGAGCCAATCGGCACCAACTGGAGCGATGGCGATTGCTACAAGTGGATGGAAGCCATGTCGCACATGGTCGGCGCGACCGGCGACCAAGCCATAATCGACGAACTCGATGAACTGATCGCCGTCATCGCCCAGGCGCAGCAAGCCAACGGCTACATCAGCACCAACATCCAGCTTGACGATGACAAGCAGCCCTGGCAGAACCTGCGCTGGCATGAGCTTTACAACATGGGACATCTGCTGACAGCCGCCAGCGTGCATCACCGCATCACCGGACAGCGCAATTTCTTGCAGGTCGCCATCAACCTGGCTGACCACCTCTGCGAGACTTTTGTGCCTTGCCCGGCAGAGTTGGCGCATTTTGGCTTCAACCCTTCCAACACCATGGGCGCGGTCGATCTGTATCGCGAAACCGGCGACGAACGCTATTTGCAGCTGGCGCAGACTTTCGTGGACATGCGTGGATCGCAGCCTGGCGGCGGCGACCTCAACCAAACGCTGGTATCGCTGCGCGAAGAGACTCGGGCTGTCGGGCATGCGGTGACTGCTGGCTATTTGTATTGCGGCGCGACGGATGTGGTGGCGGAGACGGGCGACCAGGAATTGCTGGCCGGTTTGCAGCGCATCTGGGACAATGCCATCCACAGCAAAATGTATATCACCGGCGGCACATCGGCGCAGCACCATGGCGCATCGCAGCGACCGGAGTTTGGCGGCGCGGCCACCGAAGTGCACGAAGCCTGGGGGCACGAATATTCGCTGCCCAACGCCACCGCCTACAACGAAACCTGCGCCAATATCGCCAATGCCATGTGGAACTGGCGCATGCTCAACCTGTCCGGCGAAGCCAAATACGGCGATATCGTCGAGCTGGTGCTCTACAACAGCATGCTCTCGTCCATGAGCCTGGATGGCATCAACTTCTGCTATACCAATCCGTTGCGCTGGTATGGCGCAGAGCATCCGCTGCTCAGCCAAGACCGCTATCAGCGCTGGTACACGCTCTTCTGTTATTGCTGCCCCACCAACACCGCCCGCACGCTCGCCCTGCTGCACAACTGGGTTTACAGCCAGTCGGACGAAGGGCTTTGGGTGCACCTGTATGGCAGCAGCAGCCTGAACGCCACCACCCCCAGCGGCGAAATCGCATTGTCGCAAGAGACAGATTATCCGTGGGACGACACGGTGCGCATAACTATCGATGCTGCGCCTGCGGACGAAGTCGCCCTGCATTTGCGCATCCCCGGCTGGTCGAGCGGTGCCGAACTGCGCGTCAATGGCGAGGCGCTGGATGTGCATGCGACGCCGCAGAGCTACGCTGTCGTCAAGCGCGTCTGGGAGGCTGGCGACAAGCTGGAACTGCACCTGCCCATGCGCCCGCGCTTGATCAAAGCGCATCCCAAAGCCGAGGAAATCCGCAATCATATCGCGGTCATGCGCGGGCCGCTGGTGTATTGCCTGGAGAGCTTCGACCTGCCCGACGATGCTTCGATATTGGATGTGTATGCGCCCGATGACATGGGCTTGCAGGCGGAGATGTCGGACCTGCTGGGCGGCGTCACCGTGCTGCGCGGGCGGGCGCTGCGCGTCGATGAGAGCAGCAATGGCGCGCTGTATCGGGAAGCTGGCGGCGAACAGGTCGAGGCGCTGGATATCACGCTGATCCCCTATTACGCCTGGAACAACCGCGGCGTGGGGGAGATGACGGTGTGGCTGCCGCGGCGGTATTGATCGCCGTAAACGGACAAGCCTTGTAGGGGCGATACTTGTATCGCCCACAATTCCGCCGTTGACCATTTGGACGACTCAAGAGTCGCCCCTACGACTTTCCTGCTTGTTGTTGCACTGCTTTGTTGGACTTGTCGGGGAAATAAACCGGTCTAGCCGAAAGAGCGCGTTTCCACCTGTTTGCGGCGCGTCAAGCTTGTTATGCTACTTGTCACCTTCGTCCAGCCCGCCGAAAGGACTGTTTGGCGCTTGCTCGCTGTGTTATGGCAAAAATTGCGATAAGAAAACCCTTTTCTGCACATAGCGCGTCCAACAGTTCGCTGTTGCGCAGCTTCACATTTCTGAAGAAATATCGTGGCATTGCGCTGGGCGTGTATGGCTTGGCGGCGCTGACCAACGGGCTGGCGGTGCTGATCCCGCAGACCATCCGCTGGATCGTCGATGCCGGCATCGTGCAACGCGATATGCAGATTCTGCTGGCTGCGCTGGTCGGCTTGCTGATGCTGAGCTTGTGCAAGGGCGGCGTCGACTTCGTGCTGGGGCGCTGGACCGAGGTGGCTTCGCAGGGGGTCGCCTATGACATCCGCAACGCCATCTTTGGCAAGTTAAGCTCGCTGTCTTTCTCATACCACGACCGTTCCCAGACCGGGCAGTTGCTGGCGCGTTCCATTTCCGATGTAGAGCGCATCCGCTTTTTGACCGGGCGGGCTATCCTGCGCCTCTTCCAGTCGTCCCTGCTCATGCTGCTGACATTCGCCGCGCTGCTGCTGATGAATCCGCTGTTGGCGCTGCTGTCGATGCTGCTGATGCCGCTGCTCGGCTATGTGGCTTTTCGCTTTGGGCGCATTTATCGCCCGTTGTCGCTGGATTTGCAGCATCAGCTAGCCGAGATGACGACGGTGCTGGAGCAAAACTTGCGCGGCGCAAAAATCGTCAAGGCTTTCGCCCAGGAAGACGCAGAGATCGCGCGTTTTAACGCCCAAAACCAGCATTGGGCAGACCTGGCGGCACAGCAAGTCCGCGTGGCGACCCAGCATATCCCGCTGCTGGACTTCATCGCCAGTTTGAGCACAGTGATCATCATCTGGTTGGGCGGGCGACTGGTCATCGAAGGCGGCCTGAGCCTGGGCGAACTGGTGGCCTTCACCACCTATCTAGGCCAACTGATTTCTCCCGTGCGGCGGCTGGGCATCATTGTCCCGGCGGTGGCGATGGCCTCGGCTGCGGGCGAACGCATCTACACCATCCTGGACGCGCAGTCGGAAGTGGTCGATGCGCCGGACGCCGTGCCGCTGCCGCCCATAGACGGGCATGTGCGCTTCGAGGATGTCTCTTTTGCTTACTTTGATCAGCAGCAGGTGCTGGGCGGGCTCAACTTTAGCGCGCAGGTCGGCGAGGTGGTGGCGCTGCTGGGCGCGACTGGCAGTGGAAAATCCACTATCATCAACCTGATCCCGCGTTTCTATGATGTGACAGGCGGGCGCATATTGGTCGACGGGCACGATCTGCGCGGCGTTACCTTGAATTCGCTGCGCGACCAGATCGGCATCGTGCTGCAAGAGTCGGTGCTCTTCGCCGCCAGCATCCGCGAGAATATCGCTTTTGGCCTGGACGGCGTAGCGGATGACGATGTGATTGAGGCCGCCAAAGCCGCCCAAGCCCACGACTTCATCATGCAGATGCCAAGCGGCTATGACACCGAAGTCGGCGAGCGCGGCGTAACCTTGTCTGGCGGGCAAAAGCAGCGCATCGCCATCGCCCGCGCCTTGTTGAAAGACCCGCGCATCCTGCTGCTGGACGATGCCACTTCCAGCGTGGATACCGAAACCGAGCGTTTGATCCAATTGGCGTTGGAGCGGCTGATGAAAGGGCGGACATCCTTCATCATCGCCCAGCGACTGAGCACGGTGCGGCTGGCGGACAAAGTGCTGGTCTTGCAGGGCGGTCGCGTGGCGGCGGCTGGCACGCACGAAGAATTGCTGCACAGCAGCGGCTTGTATGCGGAGATTTATCATCGCAACCTGCGCGCGTGAATCGGCGGGACCGAGTTTGGAGTTTCGCTTGCGCACAACTTTGCGCTTTGTAAACTGCGAAATAGAATCTTGACAATTGCGATGACGAAAGCGACTGGGCGAGACACCGATGCGTCATGACTGGACACTGCTATGTACAGAAGCGCTTGCCAACAACACAGGCGCGATTGACTTGGGAAATGTGTTCTCAACCTTACAGGTTTCCAGCCCATTTGGCTTGGTCGAAGAGGCAACATCTGTTCTCTTCGACCCACCAGCGGTATTGGCATCCCAATGGACGGCTGAGTTTGAGAGCGACCGCCGAGTACACCATGCTACTGTTCAGTTGTTTGCGCCTGGCGGCGAGCAAGTCCTATGGACAAAAGGCGTAGAGCTCGACTTTCGTCATCAATCATTTCATCTAATGATGCTAATCATGCAAGACTTACCGTTTGTGGGCAAAGGAACTTATGAGTATCATGTTGTTATAGAAGAATTTGCTGCAATTGGTGAATGGGGACGTGCATGCCTCACAATCAGCGAACAGGGAAGGGACTAAGCTATCATGTCGGAACTGCGCGCAAAGATTGTTCAGGATACGAAAGTCAGTGTATTCCATCTTACCCAAGACCGAATAAGTTATCCTAAAGACAAAGGTTCGCCACTTCTCAAACGTCTCGCTCCCAAGCGACCTCCCCTAAATCCCGCGCCGCCAGAACAAACGCTGCAAGAACCCAAACAGGGCAGCAAAGATGAATAATTCATAGCGCAAACCCAACGACGGAGACACATATCGGTTTTTCGATTGGCACGGCCGGCATCCGCTCGGGCGGACCGCGCGGCACACTAGACGCATATGCCGACAAGGTCGAGGGGCGCAGCTTTAACCTGCGCGTCGTCTGGCAGTTGTTGGTTTTCATCCGCCCCTATTCCTGGCGCATGCTCGGCGCATTTGTCGCCATGTTGCTGGCATCTGGCTTGACGCTGGCCACGCCCTACCTGGTCAAGCTCGCCATTGATGGTCCAATCGCTGCTGGCGACTACGCCGCGCTGGACGAAGTGGCGTTGCTGATGCTGGGCGCCTTCGTCAGCTTGTACGCGGCTTCCATGGCGCAGCGCTATCTGCTCAGCTGGGTCGGCCAGCGCGTCTTGGCCGATCTGCGGGCGGCGCTCTTCCGGCACATCCAGGATTTGCCGCTGGCTTACCACGACCAGCACATCATCGGCGTGACGATATCGCGCGTTATCAGCGATGTCGGCGTCATCAATCAACTGCTTTCGCAAGGGCTGATCACGCTGACGGGCGATAGCTTGTTGTTGGCGGGCATCGTGCTGGTCATGCTGTCGTTGAATTGGCAGTTGGCGCTGATCACTTTCGCCATCATTCCGCTGATCGTGCTGGCGACTGCCTTGTTCGCAGGGCGGGCAAAACGCGCCTTCCGCAAGACTCGCGCCCGCAACGCCCACATGATCGGCGACCTGGCCGAGAATCTCAGCGGCATCCGCGTCATCCAGGCTTTTGCCAACGAAGACATCACCTCCGAGAAGTTCGACGAGGTCAACCAAGCCAACCGCGACGCGCACATTGAAGCCATGTCGCTGTCTTTCGTTTTCTTGCCGACAGTCGAATTTCTGGGCGTGGCGGCAACAGCGATCGTGCTGCTCTTTGGCGGGCTGGGCGTGGTGCAAGGCAGTTTGACCCTGGGCACGGTCATCGCCTTTCTGGCTTATGTCAATCGCTTCTTTTTGCCCGTGCAAGAGTTGAGCCAGCTCTATGCCACCATGCAGACAGCCATGGCCGGCGGCGAGCGCGTCATCAACCTGCTGCATACCGAGCCGGCTGTCGGCGACAAGACAGACGCCAGGCAGATGCCGCCGATCGAGGGACGCATCGACTTCCAGCAGGTGCAATTCAGCTATCGCGATGGCGAGCCGGTGCTGCGCGATATCGACCTGAGCATCCCGGCTGGCACGATGGTGGCGCTGGTGGGACCGACTGGCGCTGGCAAGACCTCGCTGGCCAATCTCGTGGCGCGCTTTTATGATGTCAGCGGCGGCGGCTTGTTGATCGACGGCCTGGATGTGCGCGATGTGCAACAGCGGTCTCTGCGCAGCCAGATGGGCTTGGTTTCGCAAGATCCTTTCATCTTCGCGGGTTCAATCGCCGACAACATCCGCTTTGGCAAGCCCGATGCGGGGCTGGACGAGGTCATCGCCGCGGGCGACCTGGCCAATGTCGGCGAATTCGTGAACGAGCTGCCCCTGGGCTACAACACCGAAATCTTTGAAGATGGCGCCAACCTGAGCGTTGGGCAGCGGCAGTTGATCTCGATCGCGCGCGCCATATTGGCCGACCCGCGCATCTTGATCATGGACGAAGCCACATCCAGCGTCGATATGGTCACCGAGGCGCTGATCCAGGATGCCCTGCGCAAGTTGCTGGCCCAGCGCACTTCCATCGTCATCGCCCACCGCCTGAGCACCATCACCACCGCCGACATCATCTGCGTGGTCGATGAAGGCCGCATCTGCGAAATGGGCGCGCACCAAGAACTGCTGGCGCGCCGCGGCATATATTACGAGCTTTATCAGCGCCAGTTCGTTGAGGTGTCGGACTAGACGCCCTCCGTCACATAACAGGTTCGTCGTAGGGGCGAGGCGACGACTCGCCCATTATGTCTCCATTGTACATGTGGGCGACTCAAGAGTCGCCCCTACGCCGTTCCTTCATATTGTTGCATTATTTTGTTGGACTTACTGAGAAACGGTTTGTGACCCTTGTTCCTTTGAAATCCACGCTGCGCTATACTATATTCAAAGCCACAGCCATCAGGACGAAACCACATGGAAGTCCTCACCAAACGCGTGAACGCCGACAACATCTTGGAATACGCCAACCTGCCCGAATTCGCAGACCGCCGGGTCGAACTTGTCGAAGGGGAGATTGTTACGATGGGATTGCCCAGAGGTTTGCATGGTGCCGTACTGCTTCGCCTGGCTACTGAAATCGGTATCCATCTCAAGGAAACCCGCATGGGTGGAATGACGGGCGCTGATGCCGCCTTTGTGCTTGAGCGCAGCGAATACCGGGGCGACACCGTGCGCGGGCTGGATATCGCCGTCGTGGGCAACGAGCGCGCCAACGAGCTATACACCAACGAAGTCATTGAAGGCGCGCCAGACCTGGCAGTCGAAATCGTTTCGCCGAGCAACACAATCTCTGACATGAAGCGCAAGACGCGGCAACTGCTCGAGGCCGGCGCAATCCAAGTCTGGATCGTTGATCCCGACCTGCGCGAGGTGGATGTGTATACGCGCGCTGGCTCGGTGAACTACCGCGAGGGCGACACGCTGTCAGCTGGCGATGCCCTGCCTGGCTTTGAAATCGCCGTAGCCAATATTTTTCCGTAGATTGCCACAACGCACGGCAACTTCATCCCCCCGACCCAGCGGTTCGCCCCTACAGATCACACTCCATTGCCAGCAGAAAGATGTGCTTGAGGCGTTGGTTGCGCATGTCGGATGCCTCTACATGACGCATCAAGCGTCCGCGCAGGTCGGCGACCACATCGGCGTAGTCGGGCTGGTGAACGAGGTTGTTCAGCTCGAAAGGATCGTCCTGCAGGTCGTACAGCTCGTTCATGTCGTGCAGCGAGAAGACATACTTGTAGCGGTCGGTCATGAGCAGGCGCTGGGGGAAGAGGTGCCCGTGCCCAAGGTGCTCGCAGACCAATTCGTCCGACCATTGCGCATCAGAATCGCCGTCACAGAGCGGCAGCAGGCTGCGGCTGTCCATGTAGCCTGGCACGGCAATCCCAGCGGCATCCAGCATCGTGGCAGTCGCATCCATGTTCGAAACGAGGGCGTCTGTGCGCTGCCCGGGCGCGATACCGGCTGGCCAGCGGATGGCGCAGGGCACGCGCGCGACCTCTTCCATGAAGGAGTTTGACTTGTCCCACAAGCCGCCGTGCGCCGCCACCGCATCGCCATGATCGGCCAGCCAGATGACGATGGTGTTGTCGGTCAATGCCAGCTCGTCCAGCGTGTCCAGCACATCGCCAACCGCGGCATCGGTCTGCAAGCCCTGGGCATAGGCGCGGGCGAGGATCTGCTGCCAGTCCGACCAGTCGGGCCAGGATTGCGAGCTGAGGTGCGAGATTTCGCGATGGAAGAAATGGCGCAGCGGACGACCGCTCAAGTCATCGTTGAAGCTGGGATATTCGGGGATATCGGCGGGGTCGACCATGGCTGCGTATTCTGCCGATGGATAATAAGGCTGGTGCGGTCCCCACAGGCTGACGACGAGGCTGAAGGGCTGGTCATCCTGGGCAAACTCGCGCAGCTTTTCGCAAGCCAGGTGGGCGACGAATTGCTCTTCATGCGCTGCTGGCGGACCAGCCAGGATGCCGGAGCCGTTCATGAACTTCCAGGGCGATGGATCGTGCAGGACGATCTCCTGCCCCTGCCAGTCGGGATAGTTGATGTTGTATTCGATTAGCGCCCGGGCATCGCCAAAGCCGCGTTCTTCGGCATAGGCTTTGTAGGCATCGGACATATAAATCTTGCCATAATCCGGCAGGCTCCAGCCCTCGATGCCGTAGTCGATTGGCAGGCGCTCGCGGCCGCAATGCCATTTGCCCACATAGCCGTTGCGATAGCCAGCCTGCGACAGATAGTGGCTGTAGAGCTGCTGCCCGGAGTCCAGGTCGGGCTGATTGCCAAGCCCGTCGACCTCGGTGTTCATGACGATGCCATGCGAGCTGGGATAAACGCCGGTCATCATGCTGCTGCGCGCCGGCGAACACAGCGGGCACACCGAATAGGCGCGGTCGAAGCGCA